>JASLJD010000145.1 GCA_030152625.1 Erysipelothrix sp. | reverse complement strand
TGACATCGCAAAAGTAAGAATTTATGATCGGGATAAACGACTCGATGAAAACTTTGCCGTGCTCTATCCTGAATTAAGCAATGCTATGAATACAATGATTCAAAACTGGTTTTACAAAGATATTGTCACGATTCTTCAAGAAATTTATCACTTCAACAACAGTTATCATCACCATTTTTCTTTGCAAGAAAAAACAAACTTGGATTTTTTGCTCGATAAAGCCATGCATTTCCAGGAGAAAAAGAATCCTGATATGCAAAGTTTCTTATATTTCATTGAACAAATGGACGATGAGCGAAGCAGTGAGGCAAGTCATTTAAGTGTCGAAGACAATGTTGTCGAGATTATGACAGTTCACCAATCCAAAGGACTCCAATTCCCTGTTGTCTTTTATTGGGCCGGTGGGCGTTTGAATGTTCGTGATCATTACGAACGGATTCTTCATGACGATGAATTGGGCATTGCATTACAAAACATTGATATGGACACTCGTTTACATCGAAAAAATTTCTTGCGTCAAGTTATTGAATTTAAACAACGACATGAAGAACTCGAAGAAATACTTCGCCTTGTCTATGTTGCGCTAACACGGGCACAAAATCACATGGTCATTGTTGATGCTTATGATGCTTGGGAGGAAAATATGGTTTTTTCATCCCAACTCCTGTTTCACTATCAAAGACAAATTCAATTGCTTATGACAACGGCACCTCAAGCATATAGTCGCATTAAAATCATGGGCTCTTCTCAAATTAGCCAACATAAACTGCGTAAACATCAAGAGATAGAAGAAGTTTTTGATCAAAAAATGCCTGATCTCTTTGAAAAAGAAACCTATCATCTAAGCGAGAACGACGAAATTGACTTTGCCATTAAATGGGGCATGGAATACGGTACACGTCTACATGAATGGATTGAAAACGCTGAGTTAGGTGTTTGGGAGAAAGATGATATTCCAAAAGATCTTCAAAAACCACTCCTAACTTTCAATCAAGATCCCATGACACAAATGCTTTATAAAAAGAACGAACATTATCAGGAACTACCCTTTTTATACCGAAACCAAAAAAATCATCAAATTGAAAGTGGTATTATTGACTGGCTTGTTATTGATCATCAAGAACTTTGGATTATTGACTATAAAAGCGATCGTGCTGATGAAGAAACCATCCTTAATCGCTATTCCGAACAAATCAAAACTTATCAAAAAGCCATGCAGGAATTGTACCCTGACTTTATCATTCATGCTTATCTATACAGTTTTCATCATGGAAAATACATCGAATTCAAATAAACAAAGCATGCGCATAATACGAACCCTAAAGCTTGGACATAAACAAGAAGGGTTCGTTTTTTTATGCATTTGATAAAAGCATAATAAAACATTTAAAGTGAATATGTCACCGAAAAATTAAAAAGACTGAGTCTGTACAATACAGAACTCAGTCCTTATTTTTCATTAAAGCATCCAAGTTAATGGCTTCACTTCACAAGCATGCTTTTTTTATTTATGATCCTCTTCATACAACTTAATTAAGTTCATCATATGCGCAATATTACCATGACCTGCAAAAAGAGATTCATTGGCAAAATCTTCTTCAAGAGAATACCAAATCAAAGGATGTTTTTCTTCCTTAAGTTCAGGTTTTTCTTTTAAGAAACCATAGTAAACCTGGAGTTCAAGATCATCAAAAGGATAGTAGGTTTTAAACAACATCTTTAAATCAATTTGTGATGATTTGATGCCTGTTTCTTCTTGAAGCTCTCGGTAAGCTGCAGACCAATCGCCTTCGCCTTCTTTTACCTTACCACCAACAAAATTATAGAGACCTTGATAAGGATCTGTTTGGCGATGACACATCAAAACTTGCTCCTTATGCGCATCAATGACAATAACAAGATTAACTTTTTTCATCTTTAATCATTGAACAATTCAAATAAACGACTAACAGGTTGATCATTTTGAATTGCCTCAATACATTTCGCCAGCATATAACCTACTGATATCTGTTTAATCTTCTCGACTTTTTTAGCTTCTTCTGACTGGGCGATCGTATTCGTAATCAAAAGCTCTTTAATGTCAGAATTTTCAATTCTTTCTACAGCAGGCCCTGAAAGAATCCCATGTGTACATGCACAGTAAACCTCTTTCGCCCCATTGTGATAGAGTAAGTCAATACCTGCCATCAATGAACCGGCTGTATCGACCATATCATCAATCACAATAGCGACTTTACCATCCACATCTCCAATAAGATTAACCGCCTCTGCTTCATTGGGTTTAGTACGACGCTTATCAATAATCGCAAGCGTTGAGTTCGGAATAACATCCGACAACTTCCGTGCACGTGTTGCCCCACCATGATCTGGAGAAACAACAACAACTTCATCTTCAAATCTCTTGCGACGATAATATTGTCCAATCATTGCGACCGCTGTCAAATCATCGGTCGGAATATCAAAAAATCCTTGAATTTGAGGAGCGTGTAAATCAATGGTCACAACACGATCTGCACCCGCCGTTTGAAGCAGATTTGCCATTAATTTAGCCGTAATCGGTTGACGAGCACGCGCTTTGCGGTCTTGTCTTGCATAACCATAATAAGGCATGACAACAGTGATTTCATCCGCTGACGCTCTCTTAAACGCATCAATAGCTATTAAAACCTCCATGTAAGTTTCACTTACAGGTGTGCTTGTCGACTGCACAATATAAACATGCTTACCTCGAACAGATTCCAAGGGTTCAATAAGTATTTCTCCATCGGCAAAATGATGAACAGCTATTTTACCCGGTTTTAAACCAAGATGATCACAAATCTCATTTGTCAAATCTATATTTGCTGATAAACCAAATACTGCTATGTTATCTCTCATGATTCCTTCCCTCTTTTTTCCAATCTTTATTTTTTTGTCGTGAACGTGCAATGGCTAAGCTATCTTTAGGTACATTTTCTGTCACTGTTGAGCCCGCGGCCACAACAGATCCGCTTTCAATCTCGATTGGCGCAATCAAGGTTGAATTTGAACCTATGAAAACATCATCCGCAATTTCTGTTTGATGTTTCTTTTCTCCATCATAATTCGCCGTTACAACACCACAACCTATATTTACTTTTCGACCTACTTTCGCATCCCCTAAATATGTTAAGTGTGCACAGGAACTTCCTTCTCCAAACTGAACGTTCTTCATTTCCACAAAATTTCCTATGCGTACATGGTCACCGATTTCACAATTCGAACGAAGATGCGCCATAGGGCCAATCGTTGAGTGTTTTCCAATCGTTCCACCAATGATCTTTGAATTGTCAATGCAGGTATGCTCGCCGACCGCAACATTTTCGAGCCAAGAACCCGACATAATATTGCTGCCTTCTCCAATACTTGATTGACCATAAATATGAACATTGGCATAAATCTTCACATCACGTTCAATTTTCACATCAGGACCAATGTAAACAGAATCTGGCTCCAAGATACTGACCCCGTTTGCAAGATGATGATCATTAATTCGCTTCTGTAAGTATTTATGAGCATAACCTAAATCAAAACGATCGTTAATCCCCATAAATTCTTCTTCGTTTTCTACGCGTAAAGCCTGAATTTGATGACCTTTTTCTTTCATCACCTTAACAAGATCCGCAATGTGTATTTTTTCGCGAGAATTTGAGTCATGAATTTCAGGAAGATATTCGAAAAGAAGTTTATTGTCAAAACAATATAAGCCCAAATCCGCTTCTTGATACAGATCAATATCTTCTTTAATATCCTCATATTCAACAATCTCTGAAACAAAACCTTGATTGTCACGAATAACCCTGTTTTTCTTACTGTCTGCGGATGTTTTCGAAGTAAGAATGGTTAAGTCGTTACCCGCATGTGCCTCAAACACTTTTTGAAACGTTTCTTTTGAGATAAGAGCACAGTCACCATAGGCGAGAAGTGTTGAACCCTCTTTACCTTGTAATTGCTTGACCTTTGAAACAGCATCACCTGTTCCTATTTGCTCGTCTTGATAGGCATACAGAACATCATCCTTGAAATAATCTTCAATTTCTTCGCGTCCATAGCCCGTAACAAGAACAATCTCTTCCAAATCCAATGCACTTAACTTGTCAACCACATGAGCAATCACCGGTTTTCCCAAAAGTTCATGCATAACTTTATTTCGAGAAGATTGCATCCGTTTTCCTTGCCCTGCAGCTAAAACCACCGCATATTGCATTCCGACCGCCTCCATCCTCATATTTTATCATAAATCTGACCATACTTAACAAATGGGTATTTGAATACCAGTTTTTGCTGTGCTTTTTGGACCGTCTCTAAAGACTGAGACACAGCAAAAACACTCGATCCACTCCCACTCATAGTATAAGCATTCAAACCGAGTTTTTCAAAGTCTTTTTCGATTTTTTCAATATAATGGTTCTTTTCACGTACTTCAGACATAAAATCATTGTGTAAAAGCGATTTTAAAGTCGTGATATCACCTGATTCAAACGCAGTAATTGCAGAACTTAAAGCTGCATCATTCCGTTCAAAACGATCGTACTTGCGCATAAATCGTTTCGTACTCACGCCCCTAGCTGGCTTCACAAGAAGATAATATAGTGGCTTACCGGGATAGTTTAAAGCTGTTAAAACTTCCCCATGCCCTTCGACTAAAGAAGCTTCATTAAACAGACAAAAAGCTGTGTCTTCATCAATTTGCTCAGCAATTTGAATTTTTTCCTCTCGACTCATTGATAGCTGATACATTTCATCCAATATTTGAATCACTGCTGCCGCATCAGCACTGCCACCACCCAGTCCTGACTGTGCAGGGATATTTTTTCGTATTTCAATTTTAAAATTATCTTGAATAGCATACTCTTTTTTCATTAGGGACACTGCTTGAAAAACGGTGTTACGACGATCGTTGGGTAGATAAGCTTTATCTGTTTTAATGCTCATCTGATCATTTTTTTCCAAATGAATGACATCAAATAAATCAATGGGAACTGTTAAATTTTGAAATTGAAGATCCTTCCCTTGACGACCAATAACCTGTAAATGAAGAGTTAGTTTCGCATACGCTTTCCTACGCATGGATTTCCCCGTATAATGCAAGAAAATCGTTCAGCTCTAGGTCCTCTGCACGAACGCGTAAATCCCAGCCAAGTTTTTCATAAATTGATGAATAGTCAAGCTTTTTGTTGATCGCCTTCAAATTGTTCATCAATGTTTTACGCCTAAACTGAAAACAAGAGCGAAGAAATTCAAAAAACTCTTTTTCATCATAAGGCATGTGAGCTTCTTCTCTCTTGCGCAACCTTATCACAATTGAATCGACATTAGGCTTTGGATGAAATGACTCAGGGGAAACATTCATAAGCTTCTCCACATCAAAATAATATTGAATTTGAATGCTTAAAGAGCTGTAATCTTTCGTAGATACTTTTGCAGCTAGCCTATCACCAATTTCTTTTTGAACCATCAAAGTCATCTGATCGACATCCAATTCCATCAATCGAAAAAGAAGCGGGGTCGTAATATAATAAGGTAAATTGGCACAAACAGTGATGGGTTCAGGAATTTTACTTAAGTCAGCCTCTAAAAAGTCTTCATGAATAACTTCAATATTATCATAGTCTTCTAAACTTTCTTTTAGAATTTCAACCATATGCTCATCAATTTCATAGGCAAGCACTTGCTCATACTCTTGGGCTAAGGCTTCTGTGAGTGCTCCAAGACCTGGACCAATTTCTAAACAGATCTTACGTTGACTGCACACACTTTCTCTTGCTATTTTTTGAACTACGTTCGGATCGATCATAAAGTTCTGTCCCAAATGTTTTTTCGCTCTTTGCTCATATTTTTTTAATAAATACATCGTTCGATTCCGATTTGATATATTCTCAGTCAAATTATCCTTCTCCTAAAATTTTTTCACAGCTTTCTTTTGTTATCTCTAACATCTTTAAATATTTATAACAAGTCTTCGCATTGCTTTCTGGAAATCCTAGAGCATGAGCCAAATCATTTCTTCTCTCTTGACTGTCCTCATTTCCTGTCAATCCTAAATCAATAAAATCTGAATAACTTAAGCTCAAAACTGCTTTCTTTTCTTGAGGATAAGCTTGCGCCTTTTTAAGCGATTCAATGATCACTTGACAACTCGCATGCTCAATCCCCACTTTCGCTCCCTCTCGACCGTCTTTTGCTGCAATATGAGCATGCTTACAAGGGCCTACATAAGACTCGATCCGCTCTCGAATTTGGCGTCCTGGGAAATCAGGATCGGTAAAAAGTATTAAACCTCTTTGTTGATGCATTGTTTTTAAAAGTCTTAAGCTATCTTTTGATAGATGGAGTCCATTTGTAATCAATACATCCGCTGAAACACAAGTTAATATCTTTTCACGATCATTTTTTCCTTCTACAACGATGACTTCTTGTATCTTCATAGTCATATTATACCATCTCTTTCTCATAAAAAAACACTGAGCCAAGGCTCAGTGTCATTTTAAATGTCACAATTCCACATTCCACCGCTACGATAGCGCTGAGGCATGCTGATAATTTTTACATCGGCATCTTGACGTCGTCCTTGAGTAACAGGCATATTATGCTCCGTTCCCACAAATAAGTCAATTTTCGAACCTTGGATAGCTCCACCGCGATCTAAAACAATCGCCTTGAAAGGAACACCTGGTTGAATACCCATACCACTTACAGTATGGTTACTAATTTCTACAATCGTACACATTGGAATCGAAGCAGAAGTGGCAATAATATAATATCCTTCATAAGTAATGCCAGGCTTCCATGATCCATCTTTTTGACGAACCTCATCCAGACCAACACCGATACCCGCTGCTGTTCCGCCACGACCATCGCTACCGATACCACAGCCATGGCAATCAGCACCATAGCGAGTAATACGGCTAGAATGATAATAAGCTCCTGGTTGCGCTCTTTGTCCACCCTCATACAAAATGTTTTCCGTTGGCGTTACTTCACGGCGGTCTTTAATTTCCGTTGTCGATAAAAGTTCGTCCTTACGATTATACATTTGTTTATAATAACGTTTTTCATGCCCACGTTTTCCATCTTGTGTTTTGGCATAGATCCAAGAGGCTCCTCCAGATACAATCGATTGTGCTTCGCGAGTTTCTTCTACTGGTTCTTCTAATTCATAGGTTTTAGAGACTACCTCAAACCTATAGGGGTCATCATCATCTTCATCATCAGTTATATCATCCAAGACTGGATATGTTAATTCAACATCAGCGTCCGCTTCAACTGTACAGCCACTGATGACAGCGGAGATGACTATCGCGTAGATAATCACTGCTATTTTTTTCATTGCTTATGTCTCCTTTCAAAAAAGACTTCAAAAGAATAGCATATTCATCCAAAGTGGGCAAATATCTCCTGTTTTTTCCCCATTCCCATAAAAAAAAGCGGGATAAAACCCGCTTAAACACTGTTAACTTTGACATTTATATCCAATTATGTGAAAAAGTGTGATTAAGTCAAAACTTCCATTAATTGTTTGTTTTTGCGAATCTTTGGCAAAAGCAGAATTCCCGGAATATAGACAATCACAATTTGACTAATGAAAATAGAAATCACAGATGGGAGAAAAGGAATCTCTAAAAACTTCCATAACTCCCAAGCAATAATTAGACCATTAAATACTGCTGGCCATATTAAAGCAAGCTTTTCATTCTCTTTAGTACGAATCATGGCAAGCAAAGCCAGTAAAGTAGCACCGGTACCAATAATAAAATCAAAAGGCATTTCGGGACTGTATAAATTCGATAAAAAAGTTCCTAAAACAATCCCGATTAAGTGCTTAGGATTTATCAAAACTAAGATAACTAAAATTTCTGAAATTCGAAATTGTACAGGCCCAAATGAAATTGGCTCAAAAGGGACCGTTAATACAAAATATAAAGCAGCCAACATAGCTTGCCGAACTAATTCTCTGACATTCATTTTATCACCTACATTATTATAAACATTTTCTAGAAAATAACAATTTCTTTAAAACAATATCTTACGCATAAAATCTAAACGATTGCCATAAGGCGGAAGAATAAAGGGTATTTCAAAAAAGAGAGAAGAAATCACTTTTGTTTCCATCTGTGAAAAGGATTGAAAACCATATTCCCCATGATAGTGGCCTATTCCCGAACTTCGAATACCCCCAAAAGGAGCCTGATCTGAAACCAAATGTAAAACAGTATCATTGATCATTCCTCCGCCAAATTGAAAATCTTCCCAAATCCTCATGTTTTCTGAGTGAGGATCTGTGAAAAGATAAAAGGCAAGGGGATAAGGATGACGATCGAGGTATTGATATAGATCTTCTTTATTTTTGTAAGGAATAACAGGAAGAACAGGGCCAAAAATTTCTTCTCGCATGATATTTCCTTTGAACTCTCTTGCAAAAAGAATACTTGGTGATGAAGCTTCTCCCCCATAAACAATCTTTCGTTGATTAGCCGATAAATATGAAGTAAAACGTAATAATGCTTGATCGTCATATTTGAAATCAAAACCCTCATTATCTGCATACATTTTTTTCGTGTAATCAATCAAAGCTTGTGTGAATTCCTTGGCAATCGACTCTTCAACTAAAACATAGTCAGGCGCTACGCAAGTTTGTCCACCATTCAACCATTTCCCCCAAGCAATACGCTTAGCACTTATCCTAAGATCAGCATCCTCACAAACAACGGCTGGACTCTTACCTCCTAATTCTAAAATGACCGGTGTAAAGTGCTTGCTAGCCGTTTCTGAAACTTTTTGACCAACGGCTTGGCTCCCAGTAAAGAAGATAAGATCAAATCCCCAATCTACAAGACTTTCAGCCAATAAACCATCCCCTAAATATACCTGAACCCAATCATCAAAAGCCTCTTCAAGCATTAACTTTAAAATGAAAGAGGTTCTGGGAGTTTTTTCAGATGGTTTTAAAACAACGGCATTGCCAGCACTTAAAGCTGTCGCTATGGGAACTAAACTTAATTGCACAGGATAATTAAACGGTGCAATCACAAGCACCTGTCCACGTGGAACAGCTTGTACGATTGTTTTCTTTCCCATTAACAAAGCATCCCCTGTATAAACTTTAGGTCTTGACCATTTCTTAAGTTGGGAGATGGTATGGCGTAGATGTCTTTTCACAATCAAGATTTCAGTTGTGTAAGACTCAAAATCAGACTTTCCTAAATCTAAACTCATTGCCCGAATAAGACGGTTTTCATTCTTTTTAACAAGATCTAATAAGATCTCAAGTCGATCCAATCTCCAGTCTAAAGAACGACTTTCTCCTGATTGAAAGAGTTTTTTTTGTTTTTGAAGTTTCTTTTCAGCGATGGAATACACGTTCATAATTCTCCTTCAAGATTGCTTTCATTTCATCTTCCGATACATCTTTTAATTCCGCTAGTTTTTTTCCAACAAAAGAAACATAAGCCGGTTGATTTCGTTTACCCCGATGAGGTTCAGGTGTTAAATAGGGTGCATCGGTTTCACTTAAAATACGATTCACAGGAACCTCTTCGAGAATTCGACGAACATTATCGCCATTTTTAAAGGTCACAATCCCATTAAATCCTAAATGATAACCCATATTTAGAAAAGTCTTTGTTAATGTCTCATCGGAAAAACTATGGATGACCCCTTTTCGATCAACAGGATGTCTTTGAAGCAACGAAGCAAGGTCCTTCCCTGAATCACGCATATGAACAATAATCGGCAATTGATGTTTATTGGCCTGTCTAATTTGTTCAATGAAAACTTCTTTTTGCAAATCATTAAAACTCTGATCCCAATAGTAATCTAAACCAATTTCACCGACAGCTACCACTTTAGGATGCGATAAATAACGATACATCGCTTGGCGTTCATCTTCCGATATTCGTTTAGCGGAACTTGGATGCACTCCAATCGCTAAATCAAACATCGGATCCTTTTCCACCTTATCAAAAGCACGTTGTACTTCCTCTAGATTTCCGCAAATAATCAAAGCTTTCTCAACTTGATGTTTTTCCATATTCGATTTTAGTACATCAAATTTTGAAAATAACTCGTCACTAACTAAATGAACATGTGAATCAACCCACATTTTATCCCTACTTTCCTAAGCAAAAACGACTGAATATCTCATCGAGAACATCAATATCTTCTTTCGGCATAATAATCGAAGCCAATTCGACATACGCCTCGTTTAAATCAATGGTAACCAAATCCAACTCAATCCCCATCTCAAGTGCTTCTTGGGCACGTTTCATCGCCATTAAACTACTGCGAACAGCTGCGATATGCCTTTGATTAGATAAAGTTGGTTTTTGAAGCGCTTGTTGATGAACTTCAAAGCGTGTATTGATTTCCTTGATTAACGCATCCAAATCGCCCTCTACTGCACTAACATATAATGCATCTTCGTCTTTATCTTCAAGCAAATCAGCTTTATTATAAACAATAATTCGCTCTTTATGTTCTGTAAGGTCTAAAAGTTCTCGGTCTTCATCATCTAAAGCTTGAGAGGCATCAAAAACGGTGATCACAAGATCGGCTTCTTCTAAAGCTTCACGACTCTTCTCAATTCCAATACGCTCAATAATATCCCCTGTTTCGCGCAATCCTGCTGTATCAATAAGATGAAGGGCAACATTCTCTAAACGAACCCAACCTTCTACTAAATCACGAGTTGTTCCTGCGATATCGGTAACAATCGCTTTGTCCTCATCTAAAAGAACATTGAGAATACTGGACTTTCCAACATTAGGTTTCCCGAGTATAACTGTTTTCACACCTTCACGCATGATTTGTCCACTCCGAGATTCCTTGAGAATTTTTTCAATGTCTTGGACAAAATCGCGGACATCTGGGAGTATTTTTTCTTCGGTCAACACTTCAACATCATCATATTCTGGATAATCAATGTTCACTTCGATATTGGCGATCATTTGCATTAAACGATCTAAAAAAGGTTCGATAAGTTTTTTAACATGTCCCTGAACACCGGATATTGCCAGTTCCCTTGCGAAATCATTAGGCGCTTCGATGAGATCCATAACAGCTTCAGCTTGAGACAAGTCAATACGTCCATTAAGATAAGCTCGTTCCGTAAATTCTCCTGGTCTGGCCATTCTAGCACCCACTGAAAGACATAGTTCTAGGATTTGTTTCGTAACAAGAACACCACCATGCCCACTGATTTCAACAACATCTTCCCGAGTATAACTCTTGGGTCCTTTAAAAACAGTTAAAAGGACCTCGTCGACGACTTTGCCGTCAACGGGGTCGATGATATGTCCATAATGAACTTTATGCGATTCAACCTTCGTTAAATCTCTTGAAAAGATTTCATTGGCATAATCAATCGCCTCAGGACCACTGAGACGAATAACAGAAATGGCACTTTCTTGAAGTGCCGTAATAATTGCAACAATCGTGTCTGTCAACATAAAATACTAACCTTCTTTCTTGCCTAAAAGTTCCTCCAATGTTTGGCGAACTTTCGTCGCTGCACTGTCTTGTATTTCAATAATTCGCGCTCCTTGTGCTCGTGCAACCTGACGAACATCGACCGCAATCCCTGTATGAAGCGATGCTCCGACAACTAAAAGCACATCACCTTCATTTAAGGACATTACTTTTTCTAAGCCACGATAATAATTTGGAGCTGGATCACCATAGAGAACTGGCTTATTGTAAAGTTGGTCGGCATGATCATATTCTTCACGACTTGGTAAAGTACCGTGTAATAAAATAGGATCGCTTCCCGCTCTTTCATGAAGTTCATCAATATTCATGGTAATAATGGGAATCTTATATTCGGCTAAAGCATAATGAGCATCATTGGGTTCGGCTTCACGAATATTCTCGCTAAGTTCACGCACTGTTCGACGATACTCTTCAGGGTTTCTTTGTGCATATGATCGATGTAATTTATCGCGGACATCTGGCCTGTCCATAAAAGTACTGATTCCTGATTCTTTACTAATACCTGCACCAGTAAATGCAATGATTTTCATCATATCTCTCCTCTATCTCTATTATAGCAAACAAAGTCCGTAACGAAAAAAATAACCCGACTTGCGGGTTATTCAATCATCTCTAAAGCGTCTAAGATTCGATTAAGATCTTCATCATCTGCAAAATGGATCGTAATCTTTTTATTTTTAATTTCAGTTCTTGTCTGAAGCCTTTCTTCAAACAGTTGAACAGCATAGCGATAATCGGATAAGTCTTCTTCAGGTTTAGGTTTTACTTTGGTTTCTGGATTTTCTAAATTTCGCACGAGATCTTCAACATCACGCGCGGACATTTTTTCACGATAAGCCTTTTGGGCAATTGAGATAGCATCGCCCGCTTCCAAGCCGACTAATGGGCGCACTTGTCCCATACTCAGTTTTTCTTCAGCAAGCATTTCTTTGACCGTTTCAGGTAAACGAAGCAAACGTAATAGATTACTGATGTGACTCCTTGATTTACTCACTCGTTTAGCCACTTCTTCTTGGGTTAAATCTAAACGTTCGATTAAACTTGCATAGCCCATCGCTTCTTCAATTACATTCAAGTCTTCTCTTTGAACGTTCTCAATTAAAGCAATTTCCATCATTTGCCGATCATTGAAATCAACAACAATCGCAGTAATGGTTTCAAGTCCTGCTAGTCTGCTTGCACGCAGTCGTCTTTCACCCGCTACCAATTCATAACCCTGACTTGTTTCACGAACTAAAATCGGCGTAAATAAGCCATGTTGTTGAATGGAACGTGCGAGTTCTTCCAATTTACCTTCATCAAAATGTCTTCGTGGTTGATATGGATTCACACGAATAGAGTCCACATCCAACTTTGTTTGAACACCTTCATGTGCTTCGGTGTTTTGTTGAATATCTTCTAAAACATCTGTGACATCATCACCAAATATTGCACCTAAACCACGACCTAAACGTCGATCATCAGCCATTCTTATCGCTCCAATCTTTATTGTTGTTTAATACTTCTTTGGCTAAAGCTGCATATGCCTTGGCACCCGGAGATTTAATATCATATTCAAAAATCGAACTCCCGCGGGAAGGCGCTTCTGATAACTTAACATTACGTGGAATATTGCTTTTGTATACTCTTTCTTTAAAATATTTGCGAACTTCTTGTTGTACTTCAACACTTAAGCGTGTTCTGACATCAAACATCGTCAAGAGCACACCTTCAATTTTTAATTTTGGATTGAAAAGTTTTTGCACTAAACGAATTGTTGAAAGAAGTTGAGTCAATCCCTCAAGCGCATAATATTCACACTGCACTGGAATGATCACAGAATCTGCTGCTGTTAAAGCATTGGTGTTTAAAAGTCCTAAAGAAGGGGGACAATCAATAATAATAAAATCATAATCATCACGAACCTTCATTAATTTGTTTTTTAAAAGACGCTCACGTCCCATTTTGAATTCAACCATCTCTAAATCCGCTCCTGCAAGATCGATTGTTGCTGGAACAAGATCAAGCGGTGGTGCATTCAATGGCATCGCGATTTCTTCCACCTCATGCTCAGTTAAAAGCAAATCATAAGTACTATATTGAATATCAACACGATTTGCTCCTACTCCCTGTGATGCATTCCCTTGGGGATCTAAATCAACCAAAAGTACTTTTTGTCCTAAATATGCCAAGCCAGCCGCTAAATTGATGCTGGTTGTTGTCTTACCTACGCCACCCTTTTGGTTTGCTACCGCAATAATCTTCCCCATGACATCACTTCCTTCACTCTTTAGGGAATCGTACAATCATAACAATGTCATCATCGGTCTCTTTTACTTCATGATTAACAGCAATCCCTGTTTTTTCAATCATATCGAGAGAACGTTTTACCGTATTAATACCTATTTTTATATGCTTTGAAAAACCTTTTGTTTTTACTTTCTTCTTTTTGGGTGGTTTTTTAATCAGTTCTTCGGTTTGTCGAACATTTAAACCACGCTTTAAAATAGTCTTAAGCATTTTTTCTTGCTCTTCTTCGTTCAATGAAAGAAGCGCTCGCGCATGGCGTTCAGTAATTTCACGTTTATCTAAAGAATCTAAAACAACGGGGTTTAATTCTAATAAACGAAGTTTATTCGCAATCGAAGATTGTGATTTCCCCATCTTTTCAGCCAAGTCTTTTTGTGTGATTTGTTGGAGTTGAAGAATGTTTTTATACGCTTTTGCTTCCTCCACAACTGATAAGTTTTCTCGCTGAATATTTTCAATCAATGCTAAACTCGCCATTTTTTCATCTTCCACATCAATAACCAATGCCGGTATTTCCATATGACCAATCATCATCATTGCACGATAACGCCTTTCTCCTGCAATAATTTCATAATGATCTTCTTTTTCTCTGACAACAATAGGCTGGATAAGACCATTTTCACGAATAGACTGTGCTAATTCAAATAAACGCTCCTCTTCAAAAAATTCTCTTGGTTGATGTTCATTCGGTTTAATTTTTTCAATGGGTATGTTTATTTGTTTGTTTGTCATAACTTCCTCCCCGAAAGTGGTGTCTTCTTTATTCTAGCATATGAACGCGGATATTTCTTAGCTGTCGGTCGAATTTTTTCAATTTTAAAATTAAATCTTGAGCCAAGCAACGCATCTTGTTCATGATGAATATCAACCAGGTTCCCACCCAGTTTTTTGATTGCTTTCTCTGATATACGATACTCTTCCATTCCTTTTGCACCTTTCATCGGAATAAAATGACCACCAACACGAACAAGGGGCATACAAAGTTCTGAAAGCATATCTAAGTGTGCTACCGCCCTTGCGGTCACAATGTCAAAACGCTCTCTTTCCTCTTTGAGATGTTCTGCACGATCATTAATCACACGGACATTTTCCAAATCACAGATTTCAACGACATCCTTTAAAAAATTGGCTCGTTTCCCTGTTGGTTCTACACAAACAATTTCTAAATCTGGACGAGCAATCGCCAGTACAATGCCCGGGAAACCGGCTCCACTCCCAATATCACAAAGCAATTGTTTTTCTGGAATCATCGGTGAAATTAAAAGTGAATCCCAAAAGTGTTTAGCATAAATACCTTGATCATCGTCGATAGCTGTTAAGTTTAAAAACTGGTTTACACGTTGGATTTCATTTTTATACGTTAAAAATTGTTGTCTCATCTTTGATGAAACAACAATCTCCAGTTCATCCTCAAGTTTTTCAATAAAATCATCAAATAGCATTTTAATCCCTACTATCTATTCCTGTCTCTTTATTCTACCACAAATATCGAATACTTTAAGCACATCCTCAGACTTTTCCCGGGAAATAAATACTTAGCGATGTTTTTGCTTCAAATACATCGCTAAGACAGAGATATCTGCTGGATTAACGCCTGAAATACGTGAAGCTTGTCCTAAAGTAATCGGATCGATCGCTTTCAAACGTTCGCGACCTTCTGTTGAAATATTCGGAACATCATCAAAGTTTAAGTCCGATGGAATTTTTACATTATCCATGCTCCGCAACTTCTCTGCATCTCTTTTTGCTTTTTTAATATAACCAGCATACTTAATTTCCACTTGAATTTGAAAGACCAAGTCTGCTCTAATTTCTTCACCAAAGAGCTCTAAAATCTCTGAAAGTTCAATGCCTGGTCTTTTCACAGCATCATAAATACTTAAGTCATGGCTATCGAACGGTGAGTTTTTCTGAGCAAAGTAATCTTTGAATTTTTCTTCATGAGGGATTTTAATTGTTTTACTTTTTTCGATGAATGCATCCATGAAATCAATATCTTCTTTTATTTTAGCATAGCGTTCTGCACTTAAAAGACCCACTTCATGACCCAGATGTGATAAGCGACGATAAGCATTGTCATGACGTAATAATAAACGATATTCAGCACGTGATGTCAATAGTCGATAGGGTTCGGTTGTTCCTTTCGTTACTAAATCATCAATCATCACACCAATATAAGCCTCATCTCGTTTTAAGACAAGCGCTTCTTTTCCTTGGTTTTTTAAAGCCGCATTAATCCCTGCCATCAACCCTTGGCCAGCTGCTTCTTCATAGCCAGATGTTCCATTGATTTGTCCTGCCGTGAAAAGATTTTCAACTTGTCTTATTTCTAAATTAGGTCTCAATTGAATTGGATCGATCGCATCGTATTCAATGGCATAGCCATATTGTTGAACTTTCGCATTTTTAAGAGCAGGGATCGTACGGATCATTGCATCCTGTACATCCTCAGGTAAAGAGGAGGATAATCCTTGTAGATACATCGTATCTTTTCGTTCTGATTCAGGTTCAATAAAAATTTGATGTCGGTTTTTATCAGCAAAACGAACAATTTTATCTTCAATCGAAGGACAATAACGTGCCCCCACACCTTCGACAACACCCGAATACATGCTCGATTTATCCAAATTTTCATTGATAATACGATGGGTTTCTTCGTTCGTATAAGTTAAATAACAAACATACTGATCCTCAATGACGTCTTCTTCTTTCGTTGTATCTGAGAAATAATAAGGACGTTTGTCTCCTTCTTGAACTTTTGTTTTTGAGTAATCAATACTATCCTTATATACTCGAGCAGGGGTTCCTGTCTTTAAACGAAAAGTCATGATACCCAATCGACGCAAAGATTCAGATAATTTATTCGTCGTCGGATCACCATCTGGACCACTTTCTTTAATCTTATCCGCTTGCATTATTTTCGAACTCATATAAGTTCCGGATGTTAAAATGACGGTTTTACTTTGAATTAAATCACCATCTTTGGTGCGAACACCTTGGACCTTATTATTTTCATCCGCAACAATTTCCTCGACCATCTCGGTGATAATTTCTAAGCCTGGTTCATTCAATACGGCATCGCGCATCGCTTCTGAGTAAGCAAATTTGTCAGATTGCACTCTTAAACACTGGACACCGGGTCCTTTACTTGAGTTAAGAATTCGAAATTGTAAAGCTGTTTTATCGGCAATTTGTCCCATGACTCCGCCAAGCGCTTCAATTTCACGCACAACAATCCCTTTTGCTGGCCCGCCTATTGATGGGTTGCATGGCATCGTCGCGATTTTATTCACATCAAGAGTAATTAAAGCTGTTTTTTGTCCCATTCGGTTTGCGGCTATCGCAGCTTCAACACCTGCATGACCGCCACCAACTACGATTACATCATACATAAACAACGCCTCCAGTCGTCATTTTACCATATTATACATAATAACATGGATCTTTTGCTTGTCATCTTAAATCTCGTGTGCTATTGTATGAGTACGGGTGATACAGATGATAGAAATTAACCAGAGAGATGAAACACCCATCTTTCAACAAATTATCGATCAAATTGGGCAACTTATTAGCTTAGGCGTCTTAGAAAAAGATGACAAGTTACCAAGTGTTCGAGCGATGGCCAAACAATTAGGTATCAATCCTAACACGGTTGCAAGAGCTTATCGGGAATGTGAAGTACAAAAATTGATTTATTCTGTGCCAAACAAAGGATTTTTTGTGGAAGCAGGTAAGCAAGGTGTTTCCAATTTTATCCAAGATGCTTACTTAGAACTTGAAGAGGCTTTCCAAAATCTGATTAATCTAGGTGAATCAAAAGAAGAGATTATTCATTATCTAAAGGAGAATCAATATGATTGAATTTTTTAATGTTAAAAAACAATTCGGTCAAAAGTTAGTGTTTGAAAATTTACACTGGAAAATAGAAAAAGCTTCGGTGATTGGACTGGTTGGTCCAAATGGATCGGGTAAATCAACCCTTTTAAGACTGATCAGTGGTGTCATTGATACAGATCATGGATTTGTGAAAGTTTATAATGAAAATATTTTTGAAAATACAGACATTAAAAAACACATTATGTTTGTATCAGATGATCCCTATTATATTCATAAAGGAAGCCTCAATGACATGCGAGATCTGTATGAGATTTTTTATCCAAACTTTGATCATAAGCGTTATCATCAGCTGGTTGAATTATTTGGACTTGATCCAAATATGAAGATCAGTCACTTTTCAAAAGGAATGAAACGTCAAGTTGCCATTATTTTAGCCTTTTCAGCCAGACCTAAAATCATCCTTTTTGATGAAGCTTTTGATGGGCTTGATCCGCTCATGCGTTTTCACTTAAGACAAATGATAGCGGAATTTGTGGATGAAGATGAAAACATTGTCATCATTTCATCACATAACCTTCGTGAACTTGAAGATATTTGTGACACCGTTGCGATGATTAACCATCATTCGCTGGAGTTTTCGGAAGAAATCGATGCCTATCAAGATAAATATCATCGCTTCCGTGTTGCCTTTACCCAAAAACAATCAAAAGATATCTTTGAAAATCTATCGCCTTTGCATGTATCCGGTCAACAAAAAATATTTTCCATTATTTTAGAAGGCGAGAAAGAACTTTTAGAAACAAAACTTCAAGCACTCCATCCAGTGATCATTGAACACAGTCATTTATCTCTAGAAGAGCGTTATCTTCTTCAAGTAGGGGGTTATCATCATGAATCAAAAATATCGTAATCATATCTTAAAACAAAATAAAAGTTACATTATCCTCTTTACTGTCATGATGTCTGCTGTCTTTCCAGTAATTGTTACCATTCAACTTCTCATACAAGATTATTCAACTGTCCATGAGACGATAAACGCCGAGAATTATGTCGGGTTTTTAGCGGTCCTTGCTTCTTTCTTTGCAAGTATTACCCCCTTTTTACTTTTAAATTATAAAAACTCTCGAAAATCTGTTGATTTATATCATTCACTACCGATGAAACGAAAAGATCTTTTGAGAAACAATTTAATGGTTGCGATGACTATTTTAATCCTTTCAACAGCGATTGCATATTGGTCTGGATATGGTATTCTCTATCTTTTCACAAATCTATCTTTCCAAAAAATACATTTACAACACTTTATTCGCTTATCGATTATGTTCTTCGTTTTGATGATGCCAAGTGTTTTTACCATTATGAACACAGGAACATTGGCTGATTCACTGATCTATACAATCATTGTTATTCTTTTACCTTTACTGGCCTATGCATCTTTCAATATCTTCTCTGCAGCTAATATTTTTGGTTTTGAGCCTTTTGATCTTCAATCACTTAAATATGCTTCACCCTTTGTTGCCACTCTTTATATGTTTGATTTTATAAATACAACATTTTCCATTAAATTACTCCTTTACTGGATGATTTTAGCTTATGCGATCTATCGAATAAGTCTTAAACTTTATGAAAAATGGCCCTCTGAGTGCAGTGAATCCCCCATTTCCAATGCTTTTTTCTTCCCATTGATATCCACGATTTTCACTGCAATTATCTTTACCTTTCTAATTTCTGCCATCAGTTTTCCAACGAATTCTAAAATTCCCTACTTATCTATTCAAAACCTGCTTTTACCAGTCCTCATCACTTACATTCTTTATGCTACACTGACCATTTTTAAAGAACGATCTGCCAATGCTTTAAGACATGCCAGCAAAAATTATTTACTGATTATTGGCACTACTTTGTTGCTACTAACTGTATTTAGAGAAAGCAATGGTTTGGGTGTGTACACACATCTCCCAAACAAGGATAAAATTGCTTCAGTCTCGATTGAAAACAATCACAATTCTACTTACTTTTTACCCCTTAACAGTCCTTATCTTATTTCGGACAAAGAAGCTATTGATCTTATTTTAGACTTTAATGAATCACTGATCCAAGATTACCAAGATGGAAAGTTTGAAAAAATATCACCGTACACAACGATAGAAAAAAAGATGACAACAGTGCAACTTCATTACAAACTTAAAAATGGACGTTCATTCAAGCGTTCTTACCAAATACCGCTTAAGAAATTAAAACAAATTGAAGACATTCAAAATTATGAGGATGTCGCCTACCGCAATCATCCGCTTATCAATCCGCGATATACAGTACAAAACATGCTTGTTACCGATCCAATGATGAGCGAACAAAAACAATTCCAAGGTGACTTAAGGCGTTTACAAAAACTTATTCTAGAGGATATGAAAAATGTCCAATTAAGCAACAATAGTTCCGAGATTGTTTACCAGCTTCTTTATTTAGATGATATTTACTACCAATTCCCTATCGATAGGCGTTTCGAAAAAGCCATTCGCTATCTCAATCAACATCTAAGCGAAGCTGAAGTCTTAGAAACAAGTTATATACTTGTTGATAAAGACGAAGGTTTAGAGGTTAACGAGGGATATATGAACCTTGTTCAACAAACTTATCTTCGTTGGCCAGACCAAGAAAAAATAATTCCCCTCGAGGAAGCTAGAAAATATGAAACAAAAATTCGTTCGAAAGATGTGGGTAGAGGAAAAAAAGAAGGAATTATGATTATGGTTGAAAATCTTGATGGTTCAATCATCAGTATCATGCCCATTCATCCATAATAAAAGCCAAGGAAACTAATCCTTGGCTTTTTTCTTAATAGGATAATAATGATTTAATAAAATTTGACCGGTTTCTTCATCAAAATCAAGATCTAAAACATAACCAAGACCATTGGGCGTTGGGATGTTTTCAGCTTCTTGTGAAGGGAGATGAGCTAAGAACATAACGAAAGTTCGAATAACACCGCCATGACATACAATCGTCACCGACGATTCCTTTTTTCTTTTCATATCCATTAAAATCATTTCTAAAGCCGATACGATTCGATACGTGAATTCACTTAAAGTCTCCCAATGATGGGCACGAACGTTTTGTGGCCATTGTTCACGAAAGGCTTTGGAAAGATCTTCATCTCCTTGATCTTCTAAATCGCCAAAATAAATTTCTCGAAGTTGAGCTTCTTGGTTTAAAACAACATTTCGATCAGCATACAAAATTTCAAATGTATCGACAGCTCTTTCTAAATCCGAGCTGTAATAACGATCTGTTTCAGGATAATCATAGATTTCTTTAAACTTTTTTAATTCTTGAATGCCCTCTTGGGTTAAAGAAACATCTGACCATCCAGTAAAAACTTGATCACGATTGCCAGTTGTTTCACCATGACGTACTAAAACGACTTTCATCGTATTGACTCCTTTAAGTAATTTTTGTTCCTTCCAATGCATCTACAGTCACAAGTTTTAAACCTTCACGATCTTTTGCCGCTAGAATCATCCCATGAGATTCCACACCCCGTAATTTAGCCGGTTGAAGATTGCGAACAACAACGACTTTTTGGCCTAGAAGTTCTTTTTCTGTGAAATGATCGACAAGACCACTCACAACTTGAACAATTTCATCGCCTAAATCGACTTGACAAACATAAAGTTTATCTGCATTATGATGCTTTTCAACCTCAATAATTTTTCCTGCAAGCATATTCATCGACTGAAAATCTTCAAAGGAAATCATTTCATCCTCAGACAAGCTTTTCATTTTCTTTGGATTTGTTTTTTCTTCTAATAACTCCAATGTCTCATCCACATCTAAACGATGGAAAATAATTTCTGGTTTTTCTGTGATGCGGTGGTTGAGAGGAAATGCATTCTCAGATGAAGCGGCTTCTAAGCTTCGATCATCGATATTCAATTGGTCAAGCATTTTCTTGGACGTTTCTGGTACAAAAGATTCAAGTAAGATCGCACCCACACGAATCGAATCCATCAAATTATAAAGCACAGTTTGTAAGCGATCGGACTGTTCTTCATCTTTAGCCAGATTCCATGGTTCTGTCTCATCGATATACTTATTGCAACGACGGAAAAAGTTAACAATCTCCGAAATCGCTTCAGAAACTCTGAAGACTTCCATTTTATCTTCAACACGTTTTGGCAATGAACGCTTGGCTTCCAATAATTCATCATCCAGCTCATCATGCACATTATTAACGCTTAAAACACCATCGAAATATTTGTTTACCATCGTAATACTTCGATTGACAAGATTTCCGATAATATTAGCAAGATCTGTGTTGATACGTTCAATCATCATCTCAAAACTTAATGCCCCATCACGATCATAAGGAATCGCATGTAACATGAGGAAACGAACAGGATCGACACCAAAAACATCGACTAAATCATCCACATAGACGACATTACCTTTTGACTTACTCATTTTCCCATCATTTAAAAGTAACCATGGATGACCAAATATTTGCTTTGGTAAGTCGATATCTAAAGCCATCAAAAAGATTGGCCAATAAATTGTATGGAAACGTAAAATATCTTTCCCAATCACATGGACATCTGCTGGCCAATATTTCTTGTATAAATCACCATGATCACCATCTTGATCATAACCAATGCCTGTAATGTAATTGGTGAGTGCATCCATCCATACATAAACAATATGACCTTCATCAAAATCAATCGGGATTCCCCAGTTGAAACTTGTTCGTGTTACAGCCAAATCATACAAAGGCTCTTCCAAAAAAGCACGGACCATTTCATTTTTTCTTGATTCTGGAACAATGAAATCAGGATTTTCTTCAATATGTTGGATTAATCTGTCTTGATAATTACTGAGCTTAAAGAAGTATGTTTCTTCTTTTTGCTTTTCAATCTTTGCTTCACAGACAGGACAAATACCTTCTTCTTCAACTTGACTATCCGAATAGAAAGATTCACAAGCTTTACAATACCAACCTTCATAAAAACCTTTATAGAGGTCCCCTTGATCATAAAGTTTTCGGAAAATCTTCTGAACTTGTTTTTTATGATACTCATCAGTTGTTCGAATAAAATGATCATATGAGATATTCATCAAATCAAAAAGACCGCGAATCATATTCGCTACTTCATCGACATAAACTTGAGGTTCTTTCCCATGTAATTTCGCATTATCTTCAATTTTTTGTCCATGTTCATCAGTACCTGTTTGAAAATAGACATCATAACCTTGGGCTCGTTTATAACGCGCTAAAGCATCTGTTAAAACGATCTCATAGATATTACCGATATGAGGTTTTGCAGATGTATACGCAATTGCTGTCGTTATATAATACTTTTCTTTCATAATGCACTCCTCCGATATCCTTGTGTATGATGTTATTATAGCCGATATTCGATAATTCCTCAATCTTTTCTAAAGGCTTGTCAAAGCAGAAAGAAAACTCTATAATCTATGAAAAGGAGATAGCTATGGAAAAAACAAATTTTCAAAAAAGTAGCCAAATTTTCTTAAAGGCAGACCTCATAATTGGGCTTCTTTTCTTATTGAATTTATCAACACAATGCTTTCCAAAACTTTATCAAAAACTGCAAAACATTCAGCTCTATCAACGCTTTCTTGCATTGAATGTAATTTTGGTTCTTGCTAGTTTCAGTATTCTCACATTTCTTGTTCCGCTTGCTGCATATGAGGCAAGAGTACGAGGAAAGAAAGAAGCCAAATTCTACTTTATCGTTGCAATACTTCGTTTTATTCTTTGGCTTGAAATTTTAATACGTTTATCACAACGTTTAGGTTTTGCATTCAGTGCTTTGAGAAACACAGTTCTTTTTGCAAGTATCCTAATCTTTGAAGCAATTATTGTATATAAAAAGACAGCCGAATAAGGCTGTCTTTTTATTCTTATCTCAACGTCTAAGAAGATTCTTTCGCTAGACACTGTTTACAAATACCTTCAAAGTTTATATCATGTCTTTCGACTTTAGATCCAAGCTCCTCTTCAACGAGTTTGTTTAAAGTTTCTTGGTACTCGATGTCCACATCTTCAATGCGATCACAAACAATGCATCGAAAATGGTAGTGTTCATGAACATTCTTATCATAGATGTAGCCTAACTCTGGGTGACGTACACGATTGATGAGATGTTCTTCATATAAAAGATTTAAATTTCGATAAACGGTCGCAATGCCGATCGAAACATTATTTTCTTTTAATCGAGTGTGAATTTGATCAGCTGTCATGTGACCATCACTCGCTTGAATAAGGTCGAGAATCTCTTTGCGTTGTTTTGTTAATTTAAGACTCACTACCATCACCGATTACATTATAACATAAGTTTAAAAGTCACCGTTGAATATTGAATTCTTAACAATGACATAATCGACTTTTCGTAAAGAGTCTAGGCTGTTTCCACCTGAATAGGAGATGGATGATTGAAGATCTTGTTGCATTTCCAAAAGTGTATCTTCAATGGACCCTTTATATTCTATTAGAATCCGTTTACCTTCAACATTTTTTCGCTCGCCTTTTTGATATTCTGAGGCGCTTCCGAAATATTCCTTATATAAGGTGCCATCTTTTTTCACTGTTTTCCCTGGGGATTCTTCATGGCCTGCAAACAGTGATCCAATCATTACCATGTCTGCTCCAAAACGAATCGATTTGGCAATATCACCATGATGACGAATGCCCCCATCTGCAATAATTGGCTTACTGGCTGCCTTTGCACACCAATTCAAAGCCGCTAATTGCCATCCACCTGTACCAAATCCTGTTTTAAGTTTTGTAGTACAAACTTTACCAGGACCAATACCCAGTTTCGTTGCATCCGCGCCAGCGCGTTCTAGATCACGAACCGCTTCAGGTGTGCCTACATTACCTGCAATCACAAAGGTCTCTGGCATACGTTCTTTAATATACTGAACCATCTTAATAACAAATTCCGAATGACCGTGTGCTACATCGATGGTAATGTATTCAGGAATCGCATTCGCCGAAATTAAGTCCTCAACAAAACGGTATTCTCCATCCTTAATCCCTACACTGATTGATGCGAAAAGACCTTTTTCATGCATCTTTTTGATGAAAGGAAGCCTAGAGTCTTCATCAAAACGGTGCATGACATAAAAATAACCATTGGATGCAAGCCATTCCGCAAGTTCTTCATCCATAATCGTTTGCATATTAGCTGGAACAACTGGCATCTTAAAACGACGACCACCGAATTCGATACTCGTATCACATTCGGATCGGCTTTTTACTATACACTTATTAGGCAACAACTGAATATCTTCATAATCAAATATTTTCATAGTCAACCCTTTCTTTCGTGGTAAACATCATAGAGCTTATTTTTTGAGACCTGACGTTTTTTCGAAAGGTATGATATGGCTTTAGATGGTTTCACACCAAGCTCAACAAGTTCTTCAAGTTCTAATAATATTGTCTCAAAGGAATCTTTTTCTTGCTTTTCTTGATACCCCTCCACCACCAAAACATATTCTCCCTTAATCGTCACCATCGCATCAAGGACTTCCGAAATCGAACCACGAATAATTTCTTCATGTTTCTTAGTCAATTCTCGTGCTAAGGCTATCTGACGATTACCGAAGATATCATACATAAATTCAAGACTTTTTTCCACTTTATGAACAGAAACATAATAAACTAAGGTCATATCCAAGTAACGATGCTCCAATAATTGCTTTTTTAAGGCCTGTTCCTTTGATTCTAAAAAGCCCATAAAGGCAAAAGGATAAGTTACCAAACCAGAGACAACCAATGCATTGAGAAAAGCAGAACTCCCTGAAACAGAAACAACATGATAACCTTCATCCAAAGCAGCCTGCACCACGCGATAACCAGGATCTGAAATCAAAGGATAACCCGCATCACTCATTAAAGCGATTTGTTTTCCTTCTGACATCTCCTTTAAAATATGCTCACTCATCTGATTTTCATTATGGTCATGATAAGCGATCATTGGTTTTTGAATGTTGAAATGAGCCAGCAATTGCGAGCTAACACGTGTATCTTCCGCTGCAACAACATCAACTTCCTTTAATACTTCAATCGCTCGACTTGTCATTTCAGAAAGATTGCCAATCGGTGTTGCGACTAAATAAAGAATGGGTCTTGGATCTTTAAAACTCTTTTGAATCATAATATCGCTCCCATCAACTGATCAATTAAGAGATTTGGATTAAATCCAGGTCGAAGCCGGTCTTGTGTTTTTAAAATATTCTTTAAGACCTTTTTATCATCTGTCTTCTCTTTCATCATTTCTAAAAGAATATTCAGCTCTTCAAGATTAGGCTTCATCGTTTGCGTCATGTAATGATAAAACAAAAGCAAATCTTTTCGCGAATGGAGATGATAATATTTTTCCATGGCTTCATAAAAGTCTAAGTAGCGTTTATTTGCCACTAAATCCTTAAAAACAGCCTTCTCATTGGCTATGCTTAACATGATGTGAAGATAGTCTTTTGGATATTCCTGCATGCTTTCATCTAACCAAGTCTTTTTGTCCACTTCTTGATCAACATGAAGAATTAAACAACGCGACTGGATCGTATCGAGAATACGATTTTGATATTCACTCGTAAGAATCGCAAGAACATCACCTTCTGGCTCTTCCAAAAATTTCAATAAACTATTCAAAGCTGATAGACTTGCTTCTTCAATATCTTCGATGATATAAATTTGTTTTTTATTCTTTTCAAGGGAAGTTTGTGAAAAACTTGTTTTTAAATCTAGGACTTCTTCTTTTTTTAAACGCCCTTCCTCCGAGCGAAGTAACTTTAAATTTGCATGACTATTTGCTAAGACACGATGACAGGAAGGACAAGAACCACAGGCCCTTTCTTCATCACATAAAATAGTCTGTGCCATTTTCTCTGCAACAGAAAAAGCCTGCGTTCCAACTAAAAGATACGCATGGCTTAGTTTTTTTTGTTTCATTTGTGCTTGTATAAATCGGTACCAATGACTAGCTTGCATCCTCTAAAAACTCCTTCACGATTGTATAGGCATCCTGACAAACCTTATCGAGATCTTCTTGTGCATCAACACGTCGAATCCTTTCAGGATAATCTTTTAATAATTGATGATAAGCTTCGTAGACATCTTGATGAAATTGCATCGATTCCAATTCTAAACGATCTTTTTTTCCACGTTTACCTACTCGTTCCATCCCTATTTCAGGTGGAACATCTAAAAAAACTGTCAATTCTGGCATATAATCTTCAATTGCAAATTGATTAATAGCAAAAACTTCTTCCAATCCGATTTTTCTAGCAACACCTTGATAAGCAAGAGAGCTGTCAATAAAACGATCTGAAATCACAATTTTCCCCGCCTCTAAAGCAGGTTGTATTTTCTCCACTAAATGTTGTCTTCGACTAGCAGCATAAAGCAAGGCCTCTGTTTTTGGATCCATTTCTTGATGCTCTGTATCCAAAATCAAAGAACGTATTTTTTCCGCAATCGCGATACCACCAGGTTCTCTTGTAATCAATACATCATAGCCTTCTGCTTCCAATTGTTTTGATAGATATGCAATGACCGATGTTTTCCCGCTTCCCTCCGGTCCTTCAAGGGAGATAAATTTACCCATAGTCCACCTCTCGAATATTATAACACGAAGCTCGCTTATTTTTATGATAAACTAAGATAAAGGATAGGGATCAGAATGAAAAAAGAAAAAAATGTCTATCAAGGAATTATTGTGGATGTTTATCGAAAACAATTTGACAATGTCAATGCTGAAGTTCTTCGTCATCCAGGAGGTGTTGCGGTCGCAGCCCAAAAAAAGGACGGATCTTTCTTTTTAGTTGAACAATTTCGTTACGCTGTTGAAGAAAATCTTTATGAATTCCCTGCTGGAAAAATTGATCCAAATGAAACTCCCGAAAAAACTGCAGTCAGGGAACTTCGTGAAGAAACAGGCTATCTAGCTCAAAAAATTGAGTATTTGGGCAAGATATACCCGTCTCCAGCCTACCTCGATGAAGTTTTATATTTGTATTATGCAAAAGACTTAAAATTCGTTGGTCAAGATTTGGATGAGAATGAAGAACTCAGTGTTTCGACCATGAAGCTATCAGAAATAGAAAAAATGATCGACGAAGGAAAAATTGTTGATGCAAAAACAATTGCACTTGTCTATCATTTAAAGAAAAGACACAAAAAAACCACATGAATATGTGGTTTTTTTATTTTAGAATAAAAACATTAGTCGCCTTTTTTAAGTTTCGGTAAAATGAACACTTGCTCTTCTGATTTGGAAAGCAAATGTGTTCCACGTGCATAATTTTGAACATAGTTAGGATCTTCAAGTTTAGCCTTTTCTAAACTTAATTCACTTTGGCGCTCTTTAAGACTCGTGAGTTCTGTTTCAACGGTCTTCAATTCTTGTTTTAGCGCATACGTTGTGAAAACATCTTTCAATGTCTTTGAGATGAAAAAAGCTGAAATCGCAAGTAATACAATTACAACAATTGCACCAATTATTTTTTTAGAGCTTTGTTTTCTATTTATACTGATCTCCGACATAGTCATCTTCTTTCTATCTTGTACTCTTATTATACTGACATTCTTTCAATTTTCAAGAGTTGTCAGTCATCTTTCTTAATATTTTCACATAAGTCATACATCGCCGAAGCTTGATTGAAGTCTCGTTTATCTAAAGAAATCACTTTTGCGACAACACGACGATGTTCAAATTCTAGACGAATGATATCCCCAAGCTCAATTTCAGTTGAAGGCTTCGCAACCCGATCATTCACAAAAACTCGACCCGCATCCGCCATCTTTTTCGCAACCGGTCTTCTTTTAATTAAACGAGATACTTTTAAATATTTATCTAATCTCATGCATCCATCTCCTTCATATTTTCAAAAATATGTAAATAATCTTCGAGCCAATTTCGTGTAATCGGTATTTGTATTTCAATTTTTTGTTGAACATAACTTACCTTAATATCATAAGACATCTCACTTAATAAACCAAAAAGAGCAATACCATCAATGCGATCGGAATATTCCTGTGTAAAACGAAGGACGACAAATTGTGGACGTTGTTGAAAGAGATCGACCTTCTTAGCATCCTTTAAATACAATTCTAACTTTGTTTTCATAAGAAGGTTTTCAACGGACTCTGGCAGATGACCATAACGATCTTCGAGATCTCGATAAAGTGCTGACCATTCATCCATGTTTGTAATCGACTCAAATTCCTCATAAACATCCAGTTTTTCGCTATCGCTATGAGCAAAATTTTCTGGCAAATAGGCACTGGTTTGAACGCTTGGAGCTTCCTCTTGTTTCGGTATTGTTCGGCCTTGTCGCTCAGCAATGGCTTCTTGCAAGAGTTCAACATAAAGTTCCATACCCACTGTATCAATAAAGCCCGACTGCTGTGCACCTAAAATTTCACCCGCACCACGGATGCTTAAATCTCTCATCGCAATCTTATAACCACTGCCAAGTTGTGAAAATTCTTTAATTGCTTGCAGTCTTTTTTGTGCTACCTCTGTTAATTTTTGTTTTTGTGGCACTACAAAATATGCATAAGCTAAACGATCACTTCGACCAACTCGACCTTTAATTTGATATAACTGTGATAAACCAAAATGATGGGCATTATCAATAATCATGGTATTCGCATTAGGTATGTCCAAGCCTGTTTCAATAATGGTGGTGCAGACAAGAACATTAATTTTTTTTGTATGGAAGTCATACATCACATCCTCAATACTTTCCCGATCCATTTGTCCGTGTACCACACCAACCTTGCTTTCAGGTATCTGCTCAGCAATTTGATTGGCTACTGTGTATATCTCTGGGACCTTATTGAAAAGGTAAAAAACCTGCCCTTCTCGATGAAGCTCTTTCACAATAACATCATTCAGAACTTTTTCATCTTTTTCAATAACATAAGTCATTACCGGCAAGCGGTTTTGTGGTGGTGTGTTCAATTGTGAAAGAGAACGAAGTCCTACAAGCGACATTTGGAGCGTTCTTGGAATCGGTGTTGCACTGAGCGATAAGACATCAACATTCACACGATAAGCTTTCATCTTTTCTTTGTCTTCTACCCCAAAACGTTGTTCCTCATCGATAATTAAGAAACCTAAATCTTTAAACACGATATCTTTTGATAAGATCCGATGTGTTCCAATGACGATATCAATCGATCCTTGTTTCAATCCTTCAAGAATTCTTTTTTGTTCTTTGATCGGAGTAAAACGATTCAAAAGAGCAATCGTAACCGGATAGTCTTCAAATCTTTGGACAAAAGTTTCATAATGTTGAGAACTTAGAATCGTCGTTGGACAAAGAAAAGCAACTTGCTTCGCATCCATAACCGCTTTAAAAGCTGCGCGAATCGCTAATTCCGTTTTACCAAAGCCAACATCACCACTTAACAAGCGATCCATTGGAATTGCTTTTTCCATATCCTCTTTAATTTCAAGCATCGCTTGTTTTTGATCAGGAGTGAGTTCATAAGGAAAAGCCTTCTCAAAGGCTTCTTGCAATTCATTGTCCGGGCTGAAAGCAAAACCTTTCGCTTCTGATCGCTTAGCATAAAGCTGCACAAGCTGATCCGCCACTTGGGCAACATCTTCTTTTACTTTAGCTTTATTTCGTTCCCAAGTCTTACTGCCGAGTCGATTAAGCCGCACCGCTTGGGCATCTTTCGATAAATATTTTCGAACAAGGTGAAATTTTTCCAAAGGAACATAAAGTTCATCGCCACCTTGGTACATAATTTTCATAAAATCTTTAGCGATACCATCGTATTCTCGTGTATAAATACCCATATATTTTCCAATACCATATTGACGATGAACCACATAATCGTAATTATCTAGATCTTGTAATCTTTCGAGGCTTTCAGCTTCATAAAATTTATGATCATAGCGATATTGTTTCTTATTTGTTTTAAACACCTGATCATAACTATAAAGTTCTAAGTCTTCATCCTCCAAACGAAAACTCTTTTGAAGAGCTTGTGGGTAAAGATAAAGACCTTTGTCCTCGACAAATATTTCTTCGGTCATTTCATATTTTATTTCATTTCTTTTGAGATCTTTTTCAAAAGCTTGAAGTGTTGGAACATCTGCAGCTAAAATTACCCGATGATATTGACTTCTGTTTTTTAAAAAGGCAAGCCCTTCATCAAGGTTTTGTAAGTAAATCTTATCTTCATGCCATGGAATATGATGACTTTCTTCCGGTGCCTCATACTCATATGTCTCAAAATCAATTTTTTCCCACAAACTTTCAAGCGGAATAAAGAGATTGTCAAAGCGATTATAGGTCATGCTTTCCAGTTGAACTTGTTCTTTTAAAAAAGCATGGCTGTCTTTTAAATAATCCTGGACAAAACGTTCGATCGCTTCTACAGGGCTAGCAATAATACGATAAGATTCGAGTAAATCGAGCACCGATGAAAAAGATTCGCCATAAGTCAAGAAAGGATACATGCTTAATTCATAATGACCTTGGGAAAATTGATCCAAATAAATCGCAACATCGTCCCATTGCGCTGCTTCTTCTGAAGCTATTTTTTTGCTGATTTTTTGAATTTCATCAGGGCTTAAAAGAATTTCAGATGCGAAAAGAATTTTTACTTTCTCAAGCTTCCCACGAGAACGCTGTGTTTTGACATCGAAGAAACGAATACTGTCTATTTCATCATCAAAAAACTCAATCCGGATCGGGTGCTCATAGTTCAAGCTAAAAATATCGATAACGCCACCTCGATGAGCATAGGTAAAAGGGCGATCGACATATTTAACACGACGATAAGCCAAATTGTGAAGATCTTGGATTAAATCTTTGGGAGGATAAACCTGTGATAATTGAAGGCAAATATGGGCATTTTGAAGTTTTTCTTTAGGACTTATTTTTCGAATTGCAGCACTGCTTGAAATTAAAACAATGTCGGCAGTTTGTTCAACAATTTGTTGAAGCGCATCGATCTGTTCATATTTCATCAGCTCTGATTCACTGATTGATTCAATTCTTAAAGATGACTCATGCTTATACTGAACAATTTCTACATGATCATTGATTGCTTGAATCGTTTCTGCAAGACGAAGGACATCCGATTCATTCTCTTTAATCACTGCAACACGCTGACCTCGGGAAACTTCCATCAATAAAAACAAAGCTTCTTGGAAAGGACTTAAATGCGCAAAGACCGGTTTTGATTCAAACCAGTCCTGAGCTATTTTTGTTTTTTCTAATCGCTTAATCAGTTTTTGCATCTTAATTATACCTATTCATCAAGTCTTGAATGCTTGCACCCTCTGTATAGGCCTCTAAGGCATCCACAGATTCTTTAAAAGCAACACCTTCGTCTAGCTTTCCAAGAACATAAGATACCGTATCAATTTGGGGGTTTTTACCGATCCCTATCCTTAAACGTGGGAAAGCATTTGTGCCTAAAAGATCAATAATATTTTGAATGCCTTTTTGCCCTCCCGAACTCCCTTTTGGACGAATACGTATTTTGCCAATTGCTAAGTTCATATCATCGCTGATGACTAAAATATTTTCAGCAGCAATATCATAATAATCTGCAAATTTCAAAACGGATTCTCCCGACAGATTCATGAATGTTTGGGGTTTCACTAAAAGAATCTTTTCCCCTTTTACAAAAACTTCCTCATATAAAGCTTGATATTTTTTCTTTTCAATTGATACATTGAGACGGTCTGCTAGAGCATCAAGTGCAATAAAACCAGCATTATGTCTTGTGTTTTCATATTTTCTTCCTGGATTTCCCAGGCCAACAATCATTTTCATGTCCATCACTCCAGTTCTTAAATTATAACAAACTTCTTCGCTTTTCCCATAAAAAAGACTTCCTAGTGGAAGTCTTAGTTTTTATTTTCATCATAAATAATTTTGAGATGTCTAAAGCGGCCTTTTCCTTCACTTTTCGTTCTTATATTCGGCATGTTCGCCAATTCTCGATGAATAACACGACGCTCATCATTAGGCATCGGATCTAAGGAAGCATCAACTTTGCTATTTTGAACTGTCTTAGCAACTTGATGCGCCATTCGTTTCACTTTTTCATAGCGGTTTGCTTTGTAACCATTGATATCAAGATTCACAAAGAAACGACGCTTAAAATGAGAACTGACTGCATTTCTTAATACATTATTCATACCATTTAAAGATGAACCATTACGACCAATTAAAATTGCATTGTTATCAGCGTTTAATTCCACTCGAACTTGATTTTTATGAACCTCAACTTCTTGTTTTACTTCCAAGTCTAATCCTTTAAAAAAACGTTCTAAATATGCTTCAACAAATGCTTTCACATCACTTGGAGCAAAGACTTCAGCGCTTACACTAGCCCCAATACCTAAGAATCCAGATTTTTCTTCTGTAACATAATAAACTAAATCTTCAACTTCTGCGTCTTTATCTTCCGCAGCTTTTTGAAGTAGATCGTCCAATGTTCGGGCTGTATACTGCTTCATTCAATCTCTCCTTCCTCAGGCTTAAGCCTGATTTCCATATTTATTTTGAATAAAAAGCGTTTGAGCTAGTTGTGTAATCGCATTAATCATCCAATAAATACTCATTCCAACTCCCCAGCGCAAACCAAGCCATGAAATCATAAAGAGTGAGAAAAACATCATGGTATTTGGGTTTGCGGCTTGTGCCGACTGTGCACCCGGGTAATTTTTAGTTTTTTGTTTCATTAAATATTGTGGTAAGAACATGGATGTTGCTTGAGCAATAACCATGAGAACAAAAATACCAATATAAATAGCATTACCTTCTTTGAATCCATCGAGTGGTGTTGCTTCAAGACTTTGACCAAAAATGGTTCCTGTAATGATTTCATGTGCACGCATAACAGCTTGATACATCGCAATCATAATTGGAATTTGTAGAAAAGCTCCACCCATCGCTTTCATCGGTTTAATTTCATGTTTTTCAAAAAGCTTTTGTAATTCCATCGCCTGTTGCATTTTTGCGTTATCATCAGTGCGTCCACGATACTTTTGTTCAATACGTGCTTGTTCTGGTTGAATAAGCTGCATTTTTTGTTGTTGAACTGTTGCTTGAATTGAAAGCTTCAATGTAATGAGCTTGATTAAAATTGCAACGACCAAAATTGCAAGTGTCGCTCCGATATTTCTTGCAAAGAAATTTAAGAGCTGAGCAAGTGGCCAAACAATAAATGTCGAAAACCAACCTTCTTTTCCAAAGGGCCATTTATCGCCCCAATAAATAATCATATCATCCAAAATCTGTCCTGTTTTTGGATCGATGATCTTTGTACAACCTGCTAAAAGAACCAGTACTCCTAATAGCATGATTAGCTTATTATATTTTTTCATAAAAACGACTCCTCACTTGTTAAGCAAATACCTATCTTACATTTTAACCGTTTTCAAGAGTTTTTCCAAGTCATTCCGGTTTTTTTCGTAGTCTTTCTTTAAAAAACTCGCTCTTGCGATAATAATACAATCAAAAGGATAGTTATAATAAGGAAAATCACTCAGCATATTGCGAATTTGTCTTTTGATCTTATTTCTTGTCACGGCATTTCCCAGTCGAGTCGGTACTGAAATCCCTACTCGTGCGTAAGTAAGTTTTTTAGGATAGTAATAAACCGTAAACGATTTACTTGCCACAAAACGTTTTTTCGATATCAGTTTGTCGAATTCTTCATTTTTTGTCACGCGATATTTTTTCTTCATACTTTCCCTCCTAAGATAAAAAAGTCACCCGAAGGTGACCATTTTTTTACTTAGATAGCTTCGCTCTCCCTTTTTTGCGGCGGCGTGATAGAACACGACGTCCACTTTTTGTTTTCATTCGAGCGCGAAATCCGTGATTACGTTTACGGCGGATCTTACTTGGTTGATATGTTCTTTTCATGTGGCAAGCACCTCCAATTCTTCAATCTGATCTCGTCAATTTTGTGTGCGTAAATGCTTTAAGATTATATAGGATATTCCTGTGAATGTCAATAATAATTCGAGTTATCCACGATATTATCCTCTTTTAAGAAACTGTTGACAATTTATAAACTTTCGTGGAAGAATACATGTTCATAACTTTGTTAACAAAAAGTTTTCAAGAATAAATAAACAATCTTTTAACAAGTAATTCAAGACTGTTAATCCACAATTTGTGGAAAAGTGGATAAGTCCATTATACGCACTCAATAAGCTTTATTATGAAGTTGACAAGCTGTTGACAGATGGTTAGAAAAATATTGTTGTCCACATTGTCCACATCTGTTGATAAGTTATTAAATTATCCACAACTTATCCCCATTTCGAAAATTGTGGACAAATGTGGATAAGTCCCTTATCTCTACTATATATAAGCTCTTTTATCGCTTTCTTTGTGGAGAAGTTGTGGAAAGTCATTTTTTGACTCGATTTATCTTTATTTTTTGATATTATTAAACATGAAGGAGAAGTGAGATATGAGCAGTCTTCAATTTTATTTGAATGATATCTGGACAGATGTCAAGCAGATTATCAAAGACAGTCAGTATTTTGATGAGCCTATTTATAAAACCTATTTTGAAGACTCACAGTTAGCCTCACTCAATGAAGATAAAGCGATTATCATCGTGCCCACTTATCTTCAAAAAGTGATCTTATCTGAGGAAAAACCGGTTATTTGTGATACTTTAAGTGAAGTTACCAAGCAAAAGAACATTGACTGTGATATTTTCTTAGAAAGTGAATATAAAAGTGAGAAAACATCTGCACTTGAAATGATTGAGGCACAAGTGATGAAGCAGAAACAACAAATTATTCAGGATGATGGCATCATGCCAAGTCAAAACTTCGATAATTTTGTTGTTGGACCCAGTAATAAAGAAAGCCATTCTGCTGCTTTAGGATGCGCTTATCGGCCAGGTCAATTTTATACCCCTTTATTTATATATGGTAATTCAGGGCTGGGTAAAACCCATCTATTGCATGCCATCGGTAATTACATTAAGAAAAATGATCCGAATGCAAAGGTTTTATATACTTCCAGCTCAGATTTTGTAAGACAAGTCGCTAATACCATCGCTGATGGAACAATCGAAGAGTTTAAAGATGAAATGTATGACTTAGATGTGCTTTTAATTGATGATATTCAATTCTTGGCAGGAAAAGAGAAGTCCCATGAGATTTTCTTCCATATCTTCAATGAGTTGATTTATAATCGAAAACAAATAGTCATTACCAGTGATCGACATCCTACTGAAATAAAAGGGCTTGAAGACCGCTTAATCAGTCGTTTTTCATCCGGTTTATCAGTCGGTGTTGATTCACCAGAATTTGAAACATCACTCGCTATTTTACAACTTAAGATTAAGCATAAAAGCTTAGATCCATCGATCATTGATGAAGAAGTCCTGCATTATATTGCATCAAATTTTTCAAAAGATGTCCGAATGCTTGAAGGAGCCTTAAATCGTCTATTATTCTTTTCAATTGAATTTGGTCAGAAAGATTATATTGATATGGATGTTGCCATGAGTGCTTTCAAAACAGGAGGCCGGCCGATTCCAAGTAAAGAATTGGATACAAGAACGATTAAACGGATTGTTGCAGATTATTATGGCTTAACGCAAGCTCAGCTTGTATCAAAAGCACGAACGAAAGCCATCGCCAATGCAAGGCACATAGCCATTTATCTTTGTCGGAAACATCTCGACTTACCTTATAGTAAAATAGGTGAAGCTTTTGGAGGGCGTGATCATTCAACGATTATAAATTCCTGTGACAAGATAGAAAAGAACCTAAAGAAAGATCAAATGCTCGCTAAAGCGATCTATGAATTAGAAGAGAAAATTCGGTGAATCCCCAAACGTCAACAACTTATCCACACAAGTTTTAGAGCATAATAGCCAGTAAACAAGCGGTGTTTTTAGTTTTGTCAACAAATCCACAGGCCTTAATAGTATTAATGACTATATAAGTAAATAAATAACACACGCGTTAAACTTTAAAAATATGATATAATCAAATCAAATATGGAGGTCTTGTATGAAATTTACTATAAAGAAAAATGCATTATTAAAAACCCTCACATCTGTCGGACGGGCTGCATCCAATTTTTCTCCATTACCGATTTTGTCAGGTATTAAATTTGACTTGCAAATGGATCGTTTAATTTTAACAGCCAGTGACTCAAGCATCAGTATTCAGGAAGTCATTATTGCTGATGACAAAAACGAATTAGAGATTATCGAAGAAGGCTCAGTTGTTCTTGATTCACGTTATGCCATCGAATCTGTTCGTAAACTTGATAACGATCGCATCAGTATTGAAATAGTGGATGGAGCTTTGACTCAAATTAGTGCCAATCATGCGGAATATGTGATTAATGGAAGTAAAGCCGAACTCTATCCGGATATTGATTTTACTAAACCAGAAGAAGGTTTTTATATTTCAGGGGAAGTCTTAGAAGAAATTATTGATCAAACGGCATTTGTTTGTTCGAACAGTGAAGATCGACCAATCTTTACAGGAGTTAACTTTAAAAATGATGCTAATCAATTACACGCAGTTGCAACAGATAGTTATCGCTTAGCTAAAAAAGTCGTAGATTTAGAAGGTATTGAAGAATTAGATTTTAATATCAGTGTTCCGGCTGATAATCTTTACGAAGTAAAAAAATCGATTCAATCCGATGAAGATGTCTATGTAGCGATCTCGGATCGTATCGTTCAATTTTATGTTGGCGACAGTCTTATTCAATCACGTCTCATTGACGGAATTTTCCCAGATATTAACCGTCTCATACCTCAAGAGTTTGGTTTTGAATTACGTATCGATAAAAATCATTTTATTGATGCAATCGATCGTTCTTCCTTTTTGAAAAATGAAGGTTATTGGACTGTTAAGTTAGAAGCTGATCAAGATAAAATAGAATTGAGTTCCCGATCACAAGAAATTGGATCTTCACAAGAGGTCTTGCGTCCTGTCCACTATAAAGGCGGCTATTTAAAGATATCTTTCAGTGGTAAGTATATGATTGATGCTTTACGTTCCTTGAGCAGTGATGTTATTGACGTTAAGTTTGTTGGGGAAATGCAAGCTTTTGTTTTAAATGATCCAAACGATGACAGTATTTTACAACTTGTTTTGCCAGTCAGAACTTTTGATTAAATAGAGTTAAAGGATATTGAAAATAAAGTACTCTCTTTTTTAAAAAATAACAATCCAACAAAGATACTGAAGGCAAAAGAACCACATTAAATTCCATTTGGGGATTTTTTGTGGTTTTTTATTATTAAATAGGATAGATTTAAAATAGTAGAAACAGCTGTAGCTTTATGATCTATCCCAGTTAATTGATGGGAGAATTTTCAAATTAAAAATAGTTTAAAATAAAATGTATCATCCAGTTAGGATTTCAAAGATGAAAATTGTAAAGAAAATAAACAGGAGGGCTATCATGGAAAAGAAATATATTATTGCTTTAGATCAAGGAACAACGAGTTCACGTGCCATCATGTTCGATAAAAAACAAAATATCGTCTCACTTGCACAAACCGAATACAGCCAACTTTATCCCAAAGCAGGTTGGGTTGAGCACGATCCGATGGAAATATGGGCGACTCAGTCAGCGGTTTTGAATGATGTCATTGCAAGATCTGGAGTCCATGTTGAGGAAATTGATTCAATTGGTATTACCAATCAAAGAGAAACGACCATTATTTGGGATCGTGAAACAGGACGGCCAATTCATAATGCAATTGTGTGGCAATGTCGAAGAACGGCGGATATAGCTGAACAATTAATCGAAGAAGGTCATGCTAAATACATTCAAGAAACGACCGGATTAATTGTGGATGCATATTTTTCCGCAACAAAAATAAAGTGGATTCTTGATAATGTAGAGGGTGCCCGTGAAAAAGCCGAAGCAGGACAATTGATGTTTGGGACTGTCGACTCATGGCTTGTTTATAATTTCACATCCAAAAAAGTTCATATCACAGACGTAAGCAATGCCTCGAGAACAATGCTTTTTGATATACATAATCTCAAATGGGATGAAAAACTCTGTGATATTTTAGAGATTCCTCAAAGTATACTCCCAGAGGTAAGATCAAGTTCGGAAATTTATGGTTATGCTAATATCCAAGGTCATGAAATACCCATAGCGGGGATCGCTGGAGATCAGCAAGCAGCTTTATTTGGACAAACAGCGTTTGAACCAGGTGAGGTTAAAAACACTTATGGAACGGGTTGTTTCTTATTGATGAACACAGGCGATAAACCAGTTATCTCTCAAAATGGCTTATTGACAACAATTGCGATAGGCTTAGATGGAAAAGTAGAATATGCTCTAGAAGGCTCTATTTTTGTAGGGGGAGCAGTTATTCAGTGGATTCGAGATGAACTTGGTTTTATCCGTGAAGCGCCCGATTCAGAATATTTTGCGAAAAAAGTAGATGATACTGGCGGCGTGTACCTTGTCCCTGCCTTTGCAGGACTTGGTGCTCCTCACTGGGATATGTATGCTCGAGGAACGATTTCTGGCATTACACGGGGTACGAAACGAGAGCATATTATTCGTGCAGCATTAGAGTCCATAGCTTATCAATCACATGATGTTTTAAACGCGATGGAAAAAGATAGTGGGGTTAAGCTAAAAGCTCTTCAAGTTGATGGCGGAGCATCATCGAATGATTTTCTAATGCAATTCCAATCAGATCTTTTAGATATAGATGTAAAGAGACCGATTATTTCTGAAACTACTGCGTTGGGAGCAGCGTATTTAGCAGGATTAGCAACTGGTTTTTTTGAAAG
>JASLJD010000127.1 GCA_030152625.1 Erysipelothrix sp. | reverse complement strand
CTTAGCATGATGTCTAAAAAGCATCCGGAAGCGTATGCTTGTGTTTTAGAAGTTGCTCGTTGTCTTCAAGACGAATATCATTATTCAATGAGTATCGAGGAAAAACTTTATCTTACGATTCATATATCGAAGGTGGTGATGGAAGGGGTACTTTGAGTTTTTTGATTGTATATCGGGATGGTGACATTCAGTTGGCCAAACCTTCATTAGTTGATGTAATTTTTAATGAAGGAGAGAGGAAAAATGAATAAATATACTGATTTAGCACAATATATTCTTGAACATGTGGGCGGAGAAGAAAATATAGAGAGTTTAAATCACTGTATTACACGCTTGCGTTTCACTTTGAAGGATATGGATCAAGCAAATGATGAGAAGTTAAAAGAACATAAAGGTATTGTGACTGTTATGAGAACAGCTGGTCAATATCAAGTGGTCATCGGTAACCATGTGGGTCATGTGTACAATGCCATTATTGAAGAAAGTGATTTAGAATCAAAAAAACCGCTGAAGTCGGATAAAAAAGAAGATCAAAATATTTTTGATCGCCTTATTCAAGTTATTAGTGGTTCGTTCCAGCCATTCCTGGGGGCAATGGCTGCCACGGGAATGATCAAAGGTTTGACTGCATTATTGCTTTCATTTAATTTGATTGATCCAAGTGGTGGGACCTATCTTGTCTTAGATGCTATTGGGGATTCGCTCTTCCGTTTTATGCCAATCATCATTGGTTATACATCAGCGAAGACTTTCCGTTTGAATCCTTTTACAGGGATGGTTTTGGGTGCCCTTCTTTTATATCCAAGTATTCAGCTTGAAACTTTAGCAGAGGCAGGCGAACCCCTTTCAGTTTTATTTCAAGGAACGATGTTTGAAAGCGAAGTATATGCTAAATTTCTAGGGATTCCACTTCTTGCACAAAATTATGCTAGCAGTGTTGTGCCGATTATCTTTATTACATGGATGGCAAGTAAAATTGAAAAAATAGCTTATGACTATGTTCCAGAGGTCGTACAAACCTTCCTTGTTCCGTTTATTGTTGTTTTGGTGGCAGCACCTTTAGGTTTGATGATTGTTGGTCCTGCTGTAAGCATTCTTACCAGTTTTGTTGGTGGTGTCTTTGGGAATATTCATGAGTTTTCACCGCTCTTATCTGGATTGCTTATTGGTTTTATTTGGCAAGTTCTCGTTATATTTGGTTTACACTGGGGCCTTGTTGCAGTAGCGATGATTAACTTTGGTCTTTATGATTTTGATGCTGTTATTTTACCAGCAATGTTTGGAACAACATTTTCTCAAGTTGCTGCAATTCTTGCGATGTCCTTGAAGATGAAAGATGATGAGGAAAAGGCTATGGTCATACCGGCAGTCATATCGGGTATTTTTGGTGTCACAGAGCCAGCGATTTATAGTTTATCTTTACCTGCAAAACAACCTTTTATCTTCTCGATGATCGGTGCAGCAATTGGTGGAGCTATTATGACAACAACCAACACGATTCAATATACGATGGGTGGCTTAGGAATTTTTGGAGTTTTAAACTTTATCGATCCATCAGGGAATCGAACAGGTATGTATATTTCACTTTTAGCTATGATTGTTTCGATTGTGATTAGTTTTGCATTGACATATTTCTTTTGGGAAGAAGAAGCTTAAGAAAGGAGTACATATTCAATGGGATTTAGAAAAGATTTTTTATGGGGCGGAGCAACTGCTGCGAACCAATGCGAAGGTGCTTATAATGTAGATGGAAGAGGTCTTGCGAATGTGGATGTGATTCCGCATGGGAAAGATCGTTATGCTGTGATTTCAGGCCAAAAGAAAATGCTTGATTTTGAGGAAGGCTATCATTATCCAGCACAAGAGGGTATTCGCTTCTATGAAAACTATAAGGAAGATATCAAACTCTTTGCAGAAATGGGTTTTAAAACTTTCCGCATGTCGATTGCTTGGACACGAATTTTTCCGAAAGGTGATGAGACCGAGCCGAATGAAAAAGGTCTTCAATTCTATGAAGATGTTTTCAAAGAGTGCCGCAAGTATGACATTGAACCATTGGTAACGATTACTCATTTTGACTGTCCGATTCATTTAATCAAAGAATATGGTGGTTGGCGTAATCGAAAGATGATTGACTTTTATGAACGCTTAGTTCGAACTCTTTTCACTCGTTATAAAGGTCTTGTTAAATATTGGATTACCTTTAATGAAATTAATATGATTCTTCATGCTCCATTCATGGGAGCAGGTATTGTCTTTGAAGAAGGAGAAAATCGTGAAGAAGTTCTTTATCAAGCAGCTCATCATGAGCTTGTCGCAAGTGCTCTTGCAACGAAAATAGCGCATGAAATTGATCCTGAAAATCAAGTTGGTTGCATGCTTGCAGGCGGTCAGTATTACCCGTATACTTGTCATCCCGATGATGTTTTCTTGGCGATGGAGAAAGATCGTGAAAACTATTTCTTTATTGATGTTCAAGCACGTGGAGAATATCCGGCCTATGCTTTAAAAGAATTAGAGCGTAAAGGGATTGAAATACAAATGAAGCCCGAAGATCTTAAGTTATTGAAAGAGAATACAGTGGATTACATTTCCTTCTCTTATTACTCATCAAGAACAGTTAGTGCCGATCCTGAAGTGAATAAGTTAACAGAAGGGAATATTTTCCCATCCTTGAAAAATCCTCATCTAGATGAGAGTGAGTGGGGATGGCAAATTGATCCACTTGGTTTTAGGGTTACACTCAACACACTTTATGATCGTTATCAAAAACCGTTGTTTGTGGTAGAGAACGGTTTAGGAGCGATGGATGAAGTCAATGAGGAAGGTCAAATCATCGATGATTATCGTATTGATTATCTTCGTCAACATATTAAAGCGATGAGAGATGCTGTGGTGGAAGATGGTGTTGACCTTTTAGGTTATACGACTTGGGGTCCCATTGATCTTGTCAGTGCTTCAACGGGTGAGATGTCCAAGCGTTATGGCTTTATTTATGTTGATCGTCAAGATGATGGTAGTGGAAGTTTTCAACGAATGAAGAAGAAATCGTTCGATTGGTATAAAAAAGTGATCGCTAGCAATGGTGAAGATTTAGAATAAAGAAAAAAGATTGAGCCTTTAACAGCTCAATCTTTTATTTTTTTAAATTAATGAATGTTTCCAATCTTTCAACAATAATCTCAAGTTCCTTTTTATTTGGAGCTTCTGCGAAAATTCTAATCAGTGGCTCTGTTCCTGAAAAACGAAGGGAAATCCAAGCATTGTTTTTAAAATATATTTTAAGACCATCGAGATAAGAAACTTTTTCAATAGGATAAGGGTAGTCAGGGATTTGTTTATCTTCAAAGAGCTTCTTTTGTATTTGTTCTTTCTCCGTTTTTGAAGGCAGTGTGTAATCATCTTCGAAGTGGTAAAGTTTTCCGTACTCTTCTTCCAACTCTTTTTCCAGTTGGCTCATTGTCTTTCCGGTCTTACTGAGCATTTCGATGAGGATGGCTGCTGCAAAAATTCCATCTTTACCAGGGATGTGGTCACGAAGTGTCAGTCCACCACTGGATTCTCCTCCAATAATCGCATCGTTTTCTGCCATGGCTTCGGAAATAAAGCGAAAACCTACAGGCGTTTCAATGACTTCTTGGTCGTGCTTTTTAGCGATTTGATCCAACATGTGTGTTGTTGATAAGTTTCTTACTACAGCGCCCTTTTCGCCTCGGTAGCTTAAATAATAGTGATAGAGAAGGGCTAAGAGGGTGTTTGGATGGACAAAGTCACCTTTCTCATTGATAATACCAATTCTATCGGCATCACCATCTGTCGCAATCCCTAGATCAAGTTGTTCTTTTTTGACGATTTGACTGAGTTCGCTGAGATTGGAAGCGGCAGGTGATGGAAGCTTGCCTCCAAAGAGGGTATCGTGCCGATCATGAATGATTTCCAAATCACAACGTAGACTATTAAGAATCATGGATAGTGATGTTTTTGAAACACCGAACATGGGATCGATTGCGATCTTGAGTTCTGCATCTCGAATTGCCTTTTGATCAAGTTTATCGAGAATAAAGTCAATGTATTCGTTTTGTGGATTATAATATGTGATAAGACCTTGCTTAAGGGCCTCTTGAAAAGGCATGGCCTGAACATCTTCTTTATGAATGTTTTCCAGTTCTTTTTCAATTTTTTCAATGGTTTTAGAATCGATGTCTTGTCCTCCTTCTTTGAATACCTTCATGCCATTGTAGTGAGCAGGATTATGACTTGCGGTAATGGCAAGACCGTTTTCTAAGTTCTTTTGCTGAACAGTAAACATGGTCATGGGTGTAGGGCTTGCTTTTTTGTTGAATAAAACATGAATCTGGTTTGCTGCGAAAACTTCAGCTGCCCATTTTGCCCCAAGATCAGAGAGAAATCGTCGATCATAACCAATGGTTGTTTGCGTTGTTTGCATTAAATTGACAATTGCTTGACTGAGTTTTTGAATGTTTTCTTTTGTGAATTCATCGCCAATAATAGCGCGCCATCCACCTGTTCCAAATTGAATCATGCTATCGCTCCTTAAGTTATTATTAAAGACCATTTGTTCCACATAAGCAAGAAAGGGAGGTTTTAAAAGCGAATAAGTTAAAGAGAAAAGCAAAATAATATAAAAAAAGAGAGAAAAGAAAAATGATTTTGTTGACAAAATAATAGATGTTTTATAAAATAAATGTGTATGGTTCAATCCGATAGGATGTATGCTTGGTTTTAGCTCTCCGCTAGTCGGAGAGCTTTTTTTTGGAAAGGGTGTTTTTATGAGCGACTATCAAGGCGATACAAAGATTTTTAGTCTCGATGATTTGCAAAATGGTGATACAAAAGTGTTCCAAGCAAAAGCGGATTTGAATAATGAAAATCCCGAAAAAAAGCTGCCTGAAGAATCATCAGAAGCAAAGAAGAAAAAAGTTAAAAAGAAAAAAATAATTGCTGTCTTTTTGTTGCTTCTTTTGGGAGCCACCGGTTTCTTTTACTATCGTCATCGTAACAAAGCTGATCTTTTCGATCCTTTTTCATTGGTTGAAATCAGTGTTGAAGGTGCAGATGGTTATGCTTCGCTGATTGTAAAAGAAAAGGATGTTGTGAGTGAAGATGAGGCTGAGATTCTCAACCGTATTGAGTTTATATATCCTAAGAAGGAGAATCTTTCAAATAAAGATGAGGTTCTTATTGAGGTTGATGTGAAGGATGAAAAATGGTTTGAGGAAGCAAAAATCAAACTGGATCCAATGGAAAAGAAAGTTTTGATCAATGAATTGGATGAAACAGAAAATATTGCTTGGCAAAAAGCCGTAGAAATTGATTATTCGATGCGCAATGATCAGGTCATTGTGAAAGATTTGCGCTTAAACTTAGATGAGATTCCTGAGAAAGCCCGCCCTATTTTTGAAGAAGCCTTTTTGGATGTAAGTGCTAAAGAGGATTTAAAGATAGGCGATGAGATAAGAGTCAGTTTGAAGTTATCCGCTCGAAATAAAAAAGCTTTGGGTAAGATTGCTTATCGCATTGACAGTGAAGAAGCGCGCATGACGGTTGAAGAGTTTATCTATGTACCTCGCTACCTTTCAGATATTCCTGAACTGGATCGTTTAGTGGAAGAAAAATATGAAGAGCTTGTCTCTGAATTAGAAAAAGAAGGTGCGGAAAACATTCGCTTAAAAAGTGTTTGCTATAACGATGATATGGATGCAGCTCTTCTTAAGATTTATCAGCGAGAGGGTTATGATGCTGATAATGGGACCTTGTTATTATTGATTCAATATCAATTAGATCATGAAGAAGGTGAGCCGATCAATTTATCAAAGGTTGCAGGCTATACTAATCTGAAAGCTAAAAATAAAAAGCTGTATAAGGATCCGAGCCCAATTGAGTTCTTTTATGAAGAAACGGATATTGACAGGATCTCTAAGCATCTTACAGAAGATGGTTTTGAATGTGATGCACGTTAAAAAGATCAGTTCGCTGATCTTTTTTTGTAAAAAGAAACTGTTTTTCTCTTGAGATTTATTAGCACTGTGTTAATATAGTGATACAGAGGTGGTTTATATGAGGAATAAAAAAATAGTTCTCAGTATGATAGCTATATTAACAATTCTTTCGTTTGCTTTAATTTTTAAAGCAGGCAGTCAATACTACAGCAATCGCTATGTTGCAAGCAACGAATATTATTTAAAGGTTCCCGAAACTGTTGATATGGAAATTGAGGATTTGTACGATATCGATGGCAAAGCCGTTGATAAAGGCAAGTCGTATCACTTTAAGGCGATGGGTATCGATGGTAGCATAAAAGAAGTAAGTTTTGAAATATTAACCGAGGATTCGACGAAGTTGCTTAAACCGGGTACTTATTTAAAAATTGAAGCGAGTGAAACCATTAATCTTAGTGAAGAAAGAATATCAAAAGAAGAAGTTCCAGTAGAGATTGTTGAAAAACTGGAAGCATTGAATTAGAAAGGGGTATTCGATGGAGGCTTTTTATGAGCCCTTACGAACAGCTTTATTAATTTTTCCATTATTATCTTTTGCACTGATTACACCGTATATGTTTCAACAGTATCGAAAATATGGATCGATTTCTGTTTTTCGAACTTTGATTATATTTTCCTTTGTGTATTATTTAATGAATGCTTATTTCTTGGTGATTTTGCCACTTCCAGAAAGAGCATCAGTTACGACTACATATCGAGAAATGATGCAGTTGAGACCCTTTCAATTTGTCTTGGATTTAAAAAATAAATGGGTTTTAGAGTTTGGGAATCCTGCAACTTATTTAGATGCTTTAGTTCAGCCGGTTTTTACGCAAGTTGTCTTTAATGTCTTTTTAACCTTACCTTTTGGTGTTTATATGCGTTATTATTTCAAAAAAGATTTAAAAACAACTGTTCTTTTGACCATGTCATTATCGATGTTTTTTGAGATCAGTCAATTAACGGGCTTGTTTTTTATTTATCCGGGTCCATATCGTCTTTTTGACGTTGATGACTTAATTTTAAACACTTTCGGTGGTCTTGTTGGTTATGCTGTTGCTCCCTTCTTTGCAGCATTCATGCCTAGCAGAGAAGATTTAGATGAAATCAGTTATGCAAAAGCAGCGCATGTGGGTTTAATTAAGCGCGCCTTTACTTATTCGCTTGATTACTCTTTGGTAAGAGTCATGGCAGCCTTTATGCCGATTCAATCGAATCTTTTGGCAGAGTTTATTGTTTTTGTGTTTTATTTTGGGCTCTTGCCTTATCTTTGGAATGGTCAAACTTTGATGATGCGCTTGTTGAAAATAAGAATTATTCAAGCGGATCAAAAACCACTTCGATTGTTGAATAATTTATTGCGTGCAATTTTGATCTTTGTCTTTATTTCAAGAAGCACGGATGTTTTGAATGCGTTTGCTTCATTCATGATGCTTGTGGAAAGTCGAGCTTTTGCTTTCTTTTATTTGGGATTGATTGTATTGTGGTTTGCTTTTATGGCTGTTTATACGATCTATGTCCTAATTAAAAGACCGTCTCGTTTATTTTATGATCGTTTATCGAAGACACGTTTAATATCTGTTTTTAAGTAAAAAAGACGTCCGATTGGACGTCTTTTCTTATGCTGTTTCAAATTCTTGTAGGTTTTTGAAGAATCCAGATGTCAGAATCAATCCTTTGAAAATACTGCTGAGACTAATACTCCACCATACGCCTACAATACCTAAGTACTTTGAAAGTACGATGGCCATTGGGAGGCGTAGAATTGTGAAGACTGTTGCGATAACAGCTGGGAAATGGGTTTTTCCAATGCCATGATAAGCCCCCACACTTAAGATTTCAAGTCCCATGAAGATTTGTGAAAAGGCTAAAGCCCTCATGTAGACTTCTCCGTGATCGATGACGGCTGTTTCATTGATGAAGACTCTGAACATGGGTCTGGAGAAAAAGAGGAAAAGCAGTGTTACGATAAAACCGAAGATGGAGACAAGTTTAACAGCTGTTTGGTAGGAGTGTTTGACACGATCCATATTCTTATTTCCGTAGTTTTGACCAATAAAAGCGGAAATGGCGCCTTGTAATCCACCAATGGTAACATAGGTGATTGATTCGATTTGAATCCCAATACGTTGTGCGGCCATGACATCGGTTCCGAAGGCAACAACGATTTTTGCCATGAACATGGAAACAAAGTTAAAGATAAAGCGCTGAGCGCTGACTGGAAAGCCCATTTCGATTAATTCGTAGGCTTTTTCTTTTTCAAAGGGTTCTTGCATGGTAGGGATAAGATCTTTGTATGTATGCTTGATGAGAATAAGGAAAATAATAAGTCGTGCAAGGTTTGTAGCCCAAGCTGCCCCTGCGACCCCCATCTTTGGAATTGGTCCCCATCCGAAAATGAAAATAGGGTCTAAGATAATATTTAAAATCAATCCAATTGCGTTAGCGCGGAATGTGAGCTTGGTATTTCCATAGCTTGTAAGAATGCTGATGTAGGTTGAAACAATGAATAAAAAAGGTATTCCGTAAAGAGAATGGCTTAAGTAACTTTTCGCTTGTGTTGTGATAACTGAATCTTCAATATTGAAAAAAGCGATTAGGGGCTCTTGAAATAAGAGAATAACGAGAATATAAATTAAAGCGATGATAAGGGACAAGCTCATACCTGTTTTAACATAGCGTTTACTTTCTTTTTCTTTTCCTTCCCCCAGTGTTTGTGCAACGCGAACACCGGTTCCGGTTACAATCAGCATCGAGAGTGCAAAAGCAAAGTTGATAAAAATGCTTGCAGTACCAATTGCCGTAACAGCTTGATGCCCCAGTTTTCCAATCCAAATCATATCAATAATCCCCAAGGCGGTTTGAATGAGGTTGGTTAGGACGATTGGCCAAGCGAGTTGTATGAGTGTTTCACGGATATCACCATGAAGCATATCTATTTTTTGCATAGTCATCTCCTTATCTATCTTTCAAAAAAGCAAAAAATAAACAAACCCAGTCTTGGGTTTGCTTTTATCTTCTTCTATTTTATCTTTTTCATACTGGACTTGCAAGAAGCTAAGAAAAAAACAAGGCATGCCTTGTTTTAATCTAATAGCTTACGATCCATATCTAAAATTTTTCGATCAAGGATTTTTTCCATTTGTTTCCAAGCTTCACGATCATCTTTACTTTCGATATAAGGTTCAAAACCAAAATCGAGATAAAGGTTGACAGCTTTGTGACTCGAACTTTGTGTTTTAATAAACGCAGAAGTATGATATTTATCGAGCACATTCAGGGCTTTTGTAATTAACGGTTTAGCAAAGCCTTCACCTTGGTATTCGGGTATAATTCCAACCCAATGTATACGACCTTCTAAGCGATTTCGAAT
>JASLJD010000113.1 GCA_030152625.1 Erysipelothrix sp. | reverse complement strand
TTTTCAAGCTTTCATAAAGCGGCATGCTCTCTTGAAGTTTTTGAATCTCATAAGCAAGCTTTTCTTTCTTCTCTTGCGCCTTTTGAATCTTTTCCGCTTCGCTTTCAAGCTTTTTCTGATCTTTTTGATAGTTTTGATAACGTTTCTTTTCTTTTTGATAAAGCCTTGAAAGTTCTGTGCTTTCTTTTTCGATTCGTTTTAAGTCCTGATACATAGGCTTGAGATCTGCGTTAGTCTCTTCTGCTTCTTGAAGATCTTGTTTCAATCTCCCAATCGCATCGGCTTGTTTTAAAAGTTCTTTTTCTTTAGCTTTCAAGCGCTTTTGTTCCTCTTGACGTTTCGCTTGAGCTTCAAATTGCTTTAAGGCATAAGTTTTTTCATCGTAAGCCCTGTCCAAGGCTCGTTTTTCTTCACGAAGGCTCTGGGATTTTTGACTTAAGGCCTTGATTTCTTGCTTGAGATAATCACTGAAATCAAGCAAGTCACTTTCATCGCGATAATCATAGAAAACTTGTTTTTTTCGTTCCGCTATTTTCGTTAAGGCTTCTTCTGCCTCTTTTTGTTTCCGATCTAAAATGCTTTGCATTTGACGATAGATTCGCGTATCAAAAAGCTTTTGAAAAATAGCGGCCCGATCACTGCTTTTAGCGGTCAATAGTTTTTGAAACTCCCCTTGCGCAATCATCGCAATTTGTCGAAATTGCGAAACATCCATCTTTAAAAGATCTTCAATATAGGCATCGATCTCTCTTTGATCATCCACTTCCTTACCATTGGGTAAGATGAGAAGACTCGAGGAAGGATGGCGGGTGATGCCCTCCCCCCGATACTTTGGTCGATCATAGCTAGGGACTCGAGTGATTTGATATTTTTGCCCTTGATGTTCAAAGCATAACTCAACTTTGGTCTCCAATTCCGGTTCCGCAAAATCACTGCGTAACATGCTGGGATTTCGCAGATCACCACTGACTTCAGCAAAAAGAGCAAAACTGATGGCATCAAAAATCATCGTTTTCCCCGATCCGGTGTCGCCTGAAATCAAATATAAACCATCATGAAAGGTCGTAAAGTCAATTTCTGTTTTCTCAACATAAGGACCAAAGGCTTGCATGCTCAAATACAGGGGTTTCATTGTATCTCCTCCAAAACTTCTTCTAAAATTTCTTTTTCATCATCCATTAAATCGCGACCAATTTGGCGTTTAAAAAAAGATTCAAAAAGAGCAATAGGATCTTCTTTAATCACATCTTTTGCTTCTTGAAGCGATTGTTCTTGGGCTTCGATGCCTTTCATTTCAAGGCTTAAAGCATACGGATAATATGGGCGTAAGCGTTCTAAGGGATTGTGAATGAGTTCTTTGTTTTCTAAGATCACATGATAAATATCTTCGCTCGGAGCTTTTTTTGCTTCGTTTAAAAGCGCTTCAAAAGGACCTTGGATCTTTTTCACATCTCGAACAATTGGCATCGGAAGAAGCTTCAAGCTTGCCTGGCCTTTTTCTTTTAAATGGAGGATGGGGATGCTTTTATCATGATTGCTTTCGGAAAAAGAATATTTCATCGGGGAACCAGCATAGCGAATAAATTTATGCGCAACCCTTTGTGGCCGGTGAATATGCCCCATGGCAACATAGTCAAAATCTTTAAACAGACTGGCATCGATGCTGTCTAAACCTCCCACTCGTGGTGAGTTTTCAGAATCCGATAAGAGGACGGGATCTTCTGAACTGATGACAAATTGATGCATTAAAAGAACATTGCGTTTTTGAGGATCGATGTTTTGTTCTTGAAGATAATATTCCGCCGCCTCTTGATATGTTTTCCCTTCAAAGTCATCAAATAAATTCCGAATATGAGCCGGTCGAAAAAAAGGAAGGAAATGAAAATAAACCGGACCATAAGCATCCTCAAGAACAATCTTTTTCATCACTTTTTTTACTTCTGTTTCAACATAAATCGATTCTTTAGCAAGGAAATGATCCGCAAAGCCAAGGCGTTGACTGGAGTCATGATTGCCAGCAATCACCAAAGTGATGAGATCCATCTCGGCAAGGGATGATAAAAACTTATTCCAAAGCGCAATGGCGCCCTCACTGGGATTGCTTTTGTCATAAATATCACCTGTGATTAAAAGAACATCGACCGCTTCTTCTTGAAGCACTTCGATGATCGCATCCAGTAAGCGATCTTGATCTTCCAGAAGTAAATAATCGTGTAATCGGATCCCTAAATGCAAATCCGCTAAATGAGCTATTTTCATAAAGACCTCCTTTTGAATGAAAAAGCGAGCAGGGCTCGCTTATCCTTCGATATTGGTGCGTTCAACACTCACAATATTGTCTGTCAAAGACATTTTTTCAACAAATTCTTCAAAAACAAATTCACGGCTATTGATTTTAAAAACGTGGGTTGAGACAAAAGCATCGCCAAACATTTCATTCGAATAACGAACCGGCTCCACATCTAAGTTCATTTCCTTGAACACCTGCATGATTTTTGCCAATGTTTTTTCACCCTCTAAATATTTAATCACCAAACGCTCAGGGGCTTGAATATGAATGAGGCGTTTAAAGACAAAAAGGGTTGATATCACAAAGAGGAAACCATAGATAGCGATCCGATAAAAACCTAAACCCAAACTTAAACCAATGATCGCAACCGTCCATATGGAGGCGGCAGTGGTGAGACCTGAAATTTTACGTTTGGTTACAATGATGGTTCCGGCACCTAAAAAACCAATGCCACTGACAACCTGAGCAATCACACGCCCTACATCTGTACGAATAACCCCGGCAATATCGGGATTATCCAAATGCAAGTTTTGCGATAGTTGAATGACTTCATTCATCAGTTGGAGTTGCATTAAGGAAACAATCGTCGCGCCAACGCCGACAAGGATATGCGTTTTTAAGCCGGCATTGCTTTCGCTTACTTCACGTTCATAACCAATCAAACCTGAAAAAATCAATGATAAAAGTAAACGCAGTAAAATATCAACACTTGACATCGTATCACCTCGATTTCTCTTCTAAAAATAAAAATTCTTCATAAGCTTGCATGAGTTCATAAGCTCGTCTTGGGCTTTTGGCTTCAACAA
>JASLJD010000037.1 GCA_030152625.1 Erysipelothrix sp. | reverse complement strand
CGCTAAGGTATAGTCATAGCTTCGCTTTCCATCTTTAATACCGACAGAACGTAAGCCTGTAAGCACGGTGAAATATTGCCATATTTTACGATCAAGACCATGTTTTGCAATTTCTTCTCTTAAAATGGCGTCTGATTCTTGAACGACTTTAATTTTATCTCGGGTAATATCGCCAAGAATACGAACTGCAATACCCGGCCCTGGGAAAGGTTGACGATAAACAATCGATTCAGGAAGACCTAAAGCTAAACCTAATTCGCGCACTTCATCTTTAAAGAGAATATCAAGTGGTTCTAAAAGTTTCAGCTCCATATCTTCGGGCAAGCCACCAACATTATGATGTGATTTGATGGTTTCATGAGCCTTTGTACCCGATTCAATCACATCCGTATACAAGGTTCCTTGAGCGAGCCATTTAACACCATCAATATCACTGATTGTATCATTAAAAACCTCGATGAATTCATGCCCAATAATTTTTCTTTTTTCTTCAGGATCACTGATACCCGCAAGCTTTGTTAAGAAACGATCGGATGCGTCAACATAACGCACATCAAGATTGAAATCTTCTTCAAAAACTTTACGAACCGAAGCTGCTTCATCTTTACGTAAAAGACCGTGATCAACAAAGACACAGGTCAATTGATCCCCTAAAAGACGATGGAGTAAAATTGCGACAACTGAGGAGTCGACTCCGCCAGATAGACCGCAAACAACGCGTTCTTCGCCGACAGCTTGTCTAATCGCATCTCCTTTGAGCTTGAGGTAAGTATCGACATGCCAGTTTTTCTCACAGTCGCAGACATCAAAAAGGAAGTTTTGAACTGAGTCCAAGACTTTCAAATTTTTTAAGCCCATGTTTGAAAAAGCTTCTAAATCTTTTTCATGGTAGGCATAAAGAGGTAAGTCAAGTTGGTCGAGATCTTTGTCTGCTTGAAAATCGGCTTCTTCGTTACGAATACCTAAAATAATCCCTTGAATGCTTGAATCTTCTTTAATTGCTTGATAACTGTAATCATAATCGACCAATTCTGCATAAACGCCCTCTTCGCGAATATCGCGAACCAAGGCTTGATTCTCTCTTGAACCAAAATCAAGGACCAAAATTTTATCAGTCAACATTGTAGTTTGGCGCCTCCTTGATGTTTTGGACATCGTGTGGATGGCTTTCTCTTAAGCCTGAGCCTGTAATCTCCACAAACTGTGCTTTTGTTTTCATTTCTTCAATACTTTCACAACCACAGTAACCCATACCTGATCGGACGCCACCCATCATTTGATGAATCACATCGCTGATACTGCCTTTATAGGGTACCGTCGCTTCTATCCCCTCAGGAACAAGTTTTTCAAGTTCTTTGACGCCACCTTGGAAGTAACGATCACTGGAACCTCTTTGCATGGCACTGAGCGAGCCCATTCCGACATAGGTTTTGACCTTTTGACCATAAACTTCAATCACTTCGCCTGGGGTTTCTTCTGTACCGGCTAAAAGACCACCGAGCATGACACAATCGGCACCCGCTGCAAGAGCTTTCGCAATATCGCCGGAAAGTTTAATACCACCATCAGCAATCACGCCAACATTATATTGTTTAGCGACTTGATAAACATCATTAACCGCTGTGAGTTGGGGTACTCCAACACCTGCAACAACACGTGTTGTACAAATAGAGCCTGGTCCGACACCAACCTTGATAACATTTGCGCCAGCATAAATAAGATCGGTTGCGGCTTGAGCCGTGACAACATTTCCACCCACTAAGTCAAGTTCTGGATATTCCTTACGTAAGCTACGAATCGTATCAAGAACTCCTTTAGAGTGCCCATGAGCGCTGTCCACCGTGACCAAATCCACACCAGCATTTACGAGAGCTTCAACACGTTCTAAAGTGTTTCCACCTACGCCAACTGCTGCGCCAACAAGTAAACGACCTTGCTCATCAACGGCAGCTTCTGTAAATTCTTCAGGAATCGGCATTTCCTTCACTTTCTTAACCATTGCTGCTTGCTCTTCGATTGGCATGTTTTTGTGAATCATGCCCATCCCGCCAAGTTTTGCAAGCTTGCTAGCCATTTGCCATTCTGTGACCGTGTCCATCGCTGCCGATAATACGGGAATATTCAAACGAATCTTCTCCGTCAACTGTGTTGATAACTCAACTTTTGCTGGGACAACTTCTGACATTGCTGGAACCAAGAGCAAGTCATCAAAAGTATATGCTTTCTTTATAATTTTTCCATTCATCATAATCCATTCCTCCAAACTTATCCTATATTATAGCGGATTTATTGCACTTTGGCTATGTTTAAAGATAAAAAAAGAAAGCTTGGTTGACCCTTGTCTTCCAAGCTTTGCTTAATCGGTAATCGCCCAATCGGGAATTTCACTTCCACGGCGGATCAAAATACCTTTTTGATAATCGGTTTGATTGATAAATCGAAGAATTTCTTCTTCCTCTTTCTTATTACAACCCCACATCAACTTCACGTCCAAATCACGTTTCAAAATATCTGCAACGACCATCACCGCATCAACTTTCGAACGTTTTTCACTGCCCTTAAAAACTTTAATTTCTTCTGTATCTTCAAGATAGCCGTAGTCGACTGGATAAACCATATTCGGATATTTAGGATGGCGACTATCTTGAGGCTGTGAAATAATGACATTGGTTGATAAGATCAGAGAATCTAATTTTTGCCAAAAATAACCATTATTTAATAAATTATCCATGCAATCTACCTAACCTCTCTCATGTATTATACACGGAGAAGTTTCAAATGTAAATACTTACATGCATATGTAAGAAAATGTAACTAGTCTTTCATAATTCGCATGGCATTTAAAACAGCTAAGAGACTGACACCGACATCAGCAATCACCGCTTGCCACATTTTAGCATAACCTAAAGCACCTAAAAGAAGCACCGATACCTTGACAATTAAGATGAAAATAATATTTGACCAAGTAATCTTTTGGGTACGTGTTGAAAGATCGATGGCTTCAACAACTTGCATTGGGTTATCATCCACTAAGACGACATCGGAGTACTCAATCGCTAAATCATTCCCGACGGTTCCCATTGAAAAGCCAACATCACTCATGCCTAAGACAGCAGCATCGTTCATACCATCCCCCACATAGGCCACTTTCCCTTGAGCATCATGACGAATCTCTTCAAACATACTTACTTTATCATCCGGTAAAAGTTCTGCATAAGCATGGTCGATTGCAAGTTCAGCGGCTATTCGATCAACAACTTCTTGACGGTCCCCACTGAGAATGGATGTTTCGATCTTCCGTTTGTGGAGTTCTGAGATCAGTTCACGGCTTTGAGGACGAAGCGTGTCTTCAAGATAGATCACAGCAATCAATGCATTGTTTTCCATCACCGCTACAGATGTCTTATCGCTTAGATACTTTTCAACATCCGCACCTTTTTTAGAAGCTTCTTCGAGCGATCCAACAAAAACATCTTGTCCATCAAACTTTGCTTCGATCCCTTTTCCGAAGACTTCTTTAAGCTCACTGACACGTTCTTTATCGATTTGTTCATCATAAGCATCGACGATAGCCATCGCAATCGGGTGATTTGAAAAACTTTCAAGATGGGCCGCAATCATTAATGCCTGTTCTTCTCCAAGCCATTCTGTTACTTTCATCTCTCCACTGGTCAGTGTACCAGTTTTATCAAAAACAACCGAAGTAATTTCATTCATATTTTCAATCGATTCGCCACCTTTGATCAAAATACCTGAGCGACTAGCGCGACCAATCCCAGCGAAATAAGAAAGAGGTATCGATAAGACAAGCGCACAAGGACAGCTGATAACCAAGAATACTAAGGCACGATATACACCATTATAAACACTTCCTTGACGGATGGATACGAAAACCGCAATCAACAAGGATAATGCAAAAACAATGGGGGTATAGACATTTGAAAACTTTGTCATAAAGATTTCTGTCTCTGCTTTGTTTTGCGAGGAATTTTCAATCAAATCAATGAGTTTGTTAATCGTTGATTCCGAATAGCTTTTATTGACGCGAAGGGTGACAGGTGAACTGAGGTTTAAGCTTCCTGACATTAGCTCACTACCTACTTCTTTATTCACCGGCATGGATTCACCAGTCAATGATGACATATCAAAACTACTTTGGCCTTCAACAATCACTCCATCAAGTGGAACTTGATCGGATGGGCGAATCAAGATTAAGTCATCAACTTGAACCTCTGCACTTGGAACAAGCATTTCTTCCCCGTCTCTAAGAAGTCTTGCTTCTTCAGGTCTTTTATCAAGCAATTTTTTAATTGAATCGCGAGAATCATCCACTGCTTTATGTTGGAAGTACTCCCCAATACGATAAAAGACCATAACACCCAATGCTTCACCATATTCACCAATAATCACAGCACCAATGGTTGCTACTGTCATTAAGACTGTTTCATCAAAATATTGTTTGTTTTTAATACTGTTCATAAAAGCTTTAAAAATAGGCCAAGCAGTTACAAGATAAAGTAAAACAGTTAAAATATTGAGGCCAAGCGTTTCTTGGACCAATAAACGAACTAAAATCAAAAGAAGACCCATGTATAAATCAGGGCTCATGCCTAAATCAAAATGAGCGTGATCATGTTCGTCATCTGTTTCCCTTTTACTTCCTTCTAAATAAACAGGGATTTGTTCAATTTTATGGACGTTCTTTTCGACGCGTTGAATAAAGGCATCGTCCACTTCTTTATCTTCTTCCATCTCAATAATGGCCTTCCCTAAAACCATATCAACGCGAGCACTTTTGATGCCTTCATCATTGTTTAATTCTGTTTCGATTCTTTGTGCGCAGTCTGCACAAGTCAAACCTTCCAAATCAAATTTTACTTCCTTCAATTTTTCCATCTCTCTCACTCCCTAATATGTTCTAATGCTTGCATGAAAATTTGCATAACATGATCGTCTGCCAAAGAATAATAAATATTTTTTCCATCTCTTCGGCTTTTCACTAAATTCAGTTTTCGCAATGAAGATAATTGATGAGATATCGCTGAATGGGACAAGCCCACAATCTCACTGAGATCATCCACACGAAGTTCCTTGATCGATAAAGCTGTAAAGATACGTAAGCGGGTGGGATTTGAAAACATCTTAAATAATTCCGATAAATCTTTGTACTCTTCTTCCACTAAAAGTCTTTTTTGCATCGTTTTGATTTCTTGCTCATTCAATGGTTTTCCTTTCAATGGCTCCACCTCCTTCATATGAATGCTTGTTCATATGTTCATATTATACAACGAACGGAACTTTGTCAAGCACCACATTAAAAAAAGAGCGTTTTAACGCTCTTTCTCATGATCATCACAAACATATTGAATCGCATCACCCACATTATCCACCAATTGAGTAACGACTTCCATCTCTATCTTCAGTTCATTATGCGCATTCTCCATTAGAAAACCATTGAACTTTTCAAGCATCGAGACGTCATT
>JASLJD010000135.1 GCA_030152625.1 Erysipelothrix sp. | reverse complement strand
TTTTCAGTTTCTTTGGGTTCCGAAAGATCTTTTTTAAGCAAAAGAATTAAACGAGGCTTGTCCGCAATTTTTTCATCGAGAACAGGGTTTCGTGTTGAATGAGGCGCTCTTGCATCGCGACATTCAATCACAAAATCAACTTTTTTAATTTCCTCTTCAATAAGACGAAAAGCCTTGGCCATATGGCCTGGAAACCAATGAACCGTCATTGTGAACCCACCTTTCTTAAGTTTTTAAAAGGGAAAATCACAACAACATCCTTGCTGCGAATCATCTCGCGATTAAAAAGACCGTAATTACGGGAATCAATTGAATTGGGACGATTGTCCCCTAAGACAAAGTAATCATCTTCACCGACTTGAATGGGACCAAAGTCCACCATAAATTCAGCATCATTATCCAGATAGTCTTGTCTAAATTCGTTCTCTAAAAAAGATTCTTCAACCGCTTCGCCATCGACATATAAAGTCTCATCTTTATATTCTATTTCTTCCCCTGGCAAGCCGATCACTCTTTTCACAATGAATTTGTTTTGATCTTCAAGCTGAATCACCACTACATCAAAACGCTCAACACCTTTTAAACGTAAGGATAAAATATTTGAAAAACCAAGCTCTTTATCATTTAAAGAAGGATACATCGAAAGGCCTTCGACCCGGACAGGTCGAATTACCAATTGTGTAATTAAAATGACCAAAAGCAAACTGAAAATAAAACTTTGAATAAAACTTTTTAAAACTTCTAAAAAACGATCATCTTTTTTGTTCATTAGCATCCCTACCTTCTATTCTATAAAGAAAAAGCCGTATTCGAGATACGGCTTAGCATTGTTTTAGCGTTTTTCAACGAGACGTGCTGATTTACCGGAACGATCACGAAGGTAGTAAAGTTTGCTGCGACGAACTTTACCGTGACGCAAGACGGTAATCTTGTCAATAATTGGTGAATGAAGCGGGAATGTACGCTCTACACCAATTCCGGATGAAATTTTACGAACAGTGAATGATTCAGAAATACCTGCTCCTGTACGTTTGATGACAACACCTTCAAAAGCCTGTACTCGAACTTTTTCACCTTCACGAATCAAAACATCAACACGCACAGTACTTCCCGGACCAAATTCTGGGAGGTCATCGCGTAATTGAGATTGACTTACTTTTTCTAATAAATTTTGTGCCATTATTTCGACTTCCTTTCTTCTTTTAAAACCAGTTCATGTTAAAAAACAGCGGAACTAGAGTGCATAAGCCTAATTAACTTATCATATTTTTTTTGGAAAATCAAGTTCTAACCAAGAAATCTTGAGAACATGCGCATCTGTTTTTTCATTTGTTCGTATTGACGCAATAATCGGTTCACATCTGTTGTACTGGTTCCTGAACCTTTCGCAATCCGGCGTTTATGCGATGAGCGGATTTTATCGGGGTTTGCCCGCTCATAAGGGGTCATACTTAAGATGATCGCTTCAACTTTTTTCATTTGATCATCTGCACCCAGGTCATCCATTTGACCGGCAAATTGATTCATGCCAGGAATCATTTTCATCAGACCTGATAAAGGCCCCATCTTTGAGACTTGTTGGATTTGGATGAGCATATCTTCAAGCGTAAATTGACCCTTCATCATGCGCTCGGCTGCTTTTTCAGCTTCTTCCATGTCCATTTTCTCTTCAGCTTTTTCAACAAGTGAGACCACATCCCCCATCCCTAAGATACGGGAAGCAACACGATCTGGATGGAAGACTTCAAGATCTTCAATTTTTTCACCCACACCCACAAACTTCACAGGAACATTGGTCATCGCACGCACTGATAAAATCGCCCCACCACGCGCATCACCATCGAATTTGGTCGCCATTAAACCTGTCAAATCAAGCATTTCATCAAAACCTTCAGCGACATTAATAATATCTTGTCCACTCATTGCATCGACACTGAGCAAAACCTCATCCGGTTTCGCAATCTTTTGAATTGCCTTAACTTCTTCCATCAGCGCTTCATCGATTTGTAAACGACCCGCCGTATCTATCAGCAAGACATCATAATCCTTAGCTTCTTTTAAGGCTGCTTTCACAACATCCACAGGGTCGCTGTTTTCTTGACTAAAGACATCGACACCGATTTGATCACCTAAGATATGTAATTGCTCAACAGCAGCTGGGCGTGCTAAGTCGGCCGCAACCATCAAAACTTTTTTGTTTTCACGTTTTTTCAAATGATACGCAATTTTAGCGATACTGGTCGTCTTACCACTCCCTTGAAGACCAACCATCATCAAAATACCCGGTTTAGCATCGAGACGAAGCGGTTCATTTTCAGTTCCTAATATCTCAACTAATTTATCGTGAACAACTTTCACAAACATTTGCGATGGATCGACATCACGCACAACCTTCATGCCCATGGCTTCTTCTTGCACATGGTCTAAAAGTTCTTGAATCACTTCCAAGCTAACATCGGCTTCTAAAAGTGCAATACGGATCTCGCGAAGGGCATCTTGGATATTCTTTTCACTCAGCTTGCCCTTTCCCATCATATTACGGAATGTATCTTGTAAGCGATTTGTTAATTGATCAAATGCCATAGTATCCTCCCTTTATTATAGGAATGTTTCTTCCTTCTCTTTATTATCATGATAATTCAAATCATAAACAACAATACCATCAAGTGCTTTCTGAATCAAATCCTCTTCATCCATTTTGGATTCATAATATTCAATTTTATCAATCTTTGGACGGGTGACTGGATTTTTAGGGTCAAAGACCGTACAAGAGTCTTGGAAAGGTAAAATCGAGGTTTCATAAGTATCGATTTTTCTTGCAAGATCGATGATTTCAATCTTATCAAAACTGAGAAGAGGTCGAAGGATGGGTAAAGAATCCATCTTTCCAATTGCTTTCATGCTTTCAAGCGTTTGGGAGGCAACTTGCCCTAAGCTTTCACCATTCGCAATCGCTAAGCACTGCTTCTCTTCTGATAAAGCATTCGCAAGCTTGAGCATGTAACGGCGCATCAAGGTCACCATATAACTTTCCGGTGCTTTGTCCCGAATTTCAAGTTGGATATCGGTGAAATTCACAACATGAACGCGGATATGACTTTGATAACGTGTCAATGTTTGGGCTAAGTCCAAAACTTTTTGTAAAGCAGCTTCCGATGTGTAAGGCGGGGAGGCAAAATGAATCAACTCAAGTTGAACACCGCGTTTAAGCATAAGATAAGCTGCAACCGGCGAATCAATGCCACCTGAAAGCATCATCATAACCTTCCCTTGGATGCCAACCGGATAACCGCCTGCTCCGGGAATTTTCCCCATCATGACATAGGCTACGCCTTGACGTATCTCGACAATTACTTCAACATCAGGATGATGCACATCCACTTTAAAATCCGTCGTCTTAAGGATCGGAGCAGCAACATAGCGCACAATGTAATCGGATTTGTGTGGGAAGCTTTTATCATGACGACGGCTGAAGACTTTAAAGGTCTTCCCTTCTTCTTTTTGAATTAAAGCTGTGGCCAGCTCAGCAATTTCATCCAAATCAGGCTTCACTTTAGCGGCCAATGAAAAGGAACTCAAACCAAAAACATGACGAAGTTCCTCTGCAACTTTTTCGCCATCTTCACCGTTTAAATCGATGTATAAACGATCATAAGTTGGCCGATACTTAAGTTTTGGAAAAGCTTCCAATTGTTTTTTGATATTTCTTAATAATTGATTCGTAAAGTCACGACGGTTTTTTCCTTTGGTTGAAAGTTCGCCGTAGCGACATAAAATGTGATCATAATTAACTTTGTACATAAGACTCAATCTCCATTATCTTTTCACAAACATAGCGAATATCATCCATGTCAACAAGCGGTGATAGACTCAAGCGAATATTGCTTTCCATTTCTTCTTGGCTGCATCCTATCGCTTCTAAGACATGGGAATGACTTTCTTTGCTATGGCAAGTGCTTTGTGCACTGACGTATATATTGGCTTCATTTAAAGCATTCATCATAATTTCTGAAGGAACCTTTAAAATCGAGAAATTAAAGATATAAGGCGAAGCATTTTTGGGGCTATGAATCACAAAGCCTTCTTTGTCTTCAAAAAACGCATGTAAGTAGGCATGCATTGCTTCAATCTCATCTTTTGTTTCTCGACTCTCTTCCAAGGCTAAGCGAAGTGTTTTCGCCCATAAAATCACCGCTGGGTTATCAAGGGTGCCCCCTCTTAATTGTCCTTGTTGTTGTCCACCAAAGACAATCGGAACAATGGGAACCGTCGCTTTTTTCACAAGCAAGCCAGAGCCCTTTAAACCCCCGATTTTATGCGCACTGTAAGAGATGGCGTCGATACCATATTGCGGGATGGGATGTTTAGCAAGAGCTTGGACTGCATCGACATGAAAACTCGCATTGGAATGACGTTTCACCACTCTGCCCAGCGCCTCTAAATCATTACAGGAGCCCAGTTCGTTGTTGACAGCAAACAAAGAAACTAAGACGGTGTCATGACGTAAACTCCTTCTTAAAACATCCGCTTCGATCACAGCATCTTCATTCACAGCTAAGTAATCCACTTCAAAACCGTGATGTTTTTCAAGGTAGCGAAAAGCATTTAAAACAGAAGCATGTTCGATTTCCGATGTGATGAGATGCTTTCCCTCATCAGCTCTTGCTAGCGCCATGCCGACAACCGCCCAAGAATTGGACTCACTGCCTCCGGATGTGTAGTAGATTTCATGACTTAAAACACCTAAAATATCCGCTAAAGTTTTTTGACTCTGCTCAATTAAACGTGAAACACGCTGACCTTCACGATGTAAAGCGTCAGCGTTTCCATAATATTCTTTCATAATCCGATAGGCATCGTCTGCAATTTCAGAACGAATAGGCATCGTACTGGCAGCGTCAAGATAAATGTTTTTAGCTTGCGCTTCGTGCATTTTCACGGATCATCTCCTCATATTCAGTATTCGGTTTAAAACGATCAATCGCGTTGATAATCGTTTTTAAACTTTGTGTGTATTCACCATTATTAAAGGCCAGTTCTGCTCGTGTTAACTCCGCATCAACATCGGGAACATAAGCTCTAAATTTATTAGCATAAACAATCGCATTCTCACACATATCCACAACACCGACTAAATTATTGACATTGTTATGAAGTTTGTAGATGTAGTCGATGGCTTCATCAACGGTTGCATTTAAAACCGTTACATTTAAAGTGCTTTGTTCAAGCATTTCTTTAATTTGATCGGTGTAAGCATAGGCTACTTCCATATCTTTTTTGTATTTCTCAGAAATTGTTGGAAGCATGCGGTTTTTAATCCGCACTTGGACATCATTAATGATGAGGTGGAGTTTAAGCAGTTGTTTACGAGCACGCACCTCATCGGCATTCGCCTGTTCAGCTTTTTCCTTTTCCATTTTAAAGTCTTCATAGAGAAATTGACTGTCTTGGTTCAGTTCACGAACGGAGAGTAAAATCGAAGAGGCTGGGATTTCTTCTTCATTGCGCATTCTTTCGATGTTTTCTTGACGCGTTTCAATTTCATCAAGCCGTTCTTTAAAGAGATGAACTTGTTCCGCAAAGCCTTTAAAGTTAAAACGGAGCTCGATGCGCTGTGCTTCATCTTCAAGTTCTTGGATTGCGAAAGACAAACTTTCAATAAGCGCCCTCATTTCAGGATAATTTTCTTCAAGTTCTTGATGGGCTTCGCTTTCTTTTTGAATTTCTAAAACGAGTTGTTCGAGTCGTTTTTCACTCTCAAGAAGGCTTTCGGAGCTTTCTTCAATATTTCCTTGAGCAATTCGAATCAAATCTTCTTTTAAAACTTCACTTAAAATTCCGATGTTTCGCGGGACCTCTAAGTGTTCGACATAGACTCCTTCCTGCTTAACACCCTGATACAAACGTGAAACTTCATCTAAAAGCTCAGGGATATAGCCTTTTGCTTTTTCATAGAGAGGAGGAATGTTTTCCACCTGTTCGTCAAGTTTCGCAATACGACTGCTGACTTCTTGACTCACTTCCGATGCTTTTTCAAAATTCGATGCATACATCCACTCTTCAAAACTTGAAAAGAGTTGTTCGATTTCTTGGACTTCATTTTCAATTAAGACTAAGCCTTCGCCCAATTGGGATTCTTTGCTCTGAATTGTTTTACGAAGGGCTCGGAAATTTTTCTTCGCTTCATTGATTTGCATGCGCTGCTGTGTCTCTTCTTCGAGAAGTTCTTCTAAACTGTGATCAAGCGCATAGGTTTCATTGCGTGTTTCATCCGCTAAGACATCCAAAGCTTTCAAAAGAGATGCTGCTTCACTCAAATTTCCTAAAGCTAAAGCATCATCTGCATCACCGATGCGTAGAACTAAATCATCTTGCAATTCACGCACTTTTTCAAATTGCATATTGCAAGCATCCACATCTTTGGCTAAGCTTGGGTTAATTTTCGCAAGACCGCTGGCCTTATTCATTTTAAAAAGAATCGGAATGCTCATCAATTCATTATATTTGACCTCGATGGCTTCAAATTCTTCTCGTAATTGTTTTCTTTTCATTGAGCGACTGATAAAGTAAACAAGAAGGATGATCGCGGCAATAATGATTGCGACAATCAATTTGTTATTCGCTAAAAATTCTAAAATATCGTTGTAGTTCATAGATTCACCCCAGTTACGTTTATTGTACCACAAATCCACATTTTTTTAACGCTTTTAAAAGCTAAAAAGAAAAAAAGCCGATCAAAAAATAAAAATTGACTTTAGGATGATATTTCGGTATAGTATATAAGCGTCAAAACGCACAGCACACAAAGTTAGTAGCCACGTGTTTATCCCGCGGCAGGAGCTAAAGTACCATGGCTGTTGATGGGAAACGGCTAAAAGATAAACTCAACTATTAATGATTTGTGGAAACTTGCTGAAGACAGACAAATATATAGGAGGTCAATTATGGCAAGAATTAAAGGTCCAGTATGGAAAAAGTCACGTCGTTTAGGCTTTTCTATCTTAGAAACTGGCGAAGAATTAAGACGTCGTAACTACCCACCAGGACAACATGGTCAGGGTCGTCGTCGCCGTTTATCAAACTACGGTTTACAGTTACAAGAAAAACAACGTATTCGTTATACATATGGTGTAACAGAGAAGCAATTCTTTAACACCTATAACCGCGCAGTTCGTATGGAAGGTGTTACAGGACATAACTTCCTGTTCCTACTCGAGCAACGTTTAGACAATGTTGTTTATCGTATGAACTTAGCACGTACACGTCGTGGTGCACGTCAACTCGTTAACCACGGTCACATCTTAGTTGATGGGAAGAAAGTCGATATCCCTTCATACACTGTCCAACCAGGACAAATCATTGAAGTGAAAGAATCTTCCAAAAACATGGTTTCGATCAAAGATGCTCTTGAAGCAAACGTCGCAACTGTTGATTACATCGACTTTGATGAAGAGTCAATGAAAGGTAGTTTAACACGTCTTCCAGAACGCAGTGAACTTAACCAAGAAATTGACGAAGCACTTGTTGTTGAATTCTACAACCGATAAGTTGCTATTAAAAAGCAAAGGACTTTCCAATTGGAAAGTCCTTTTTTTGTGTCTTATAAAATATAAACTTCAATATCCAAGCCCTCACTGCTTTTCACATCTAAAATGAGACCGTTTTGCCCTTCTTTAATGGCTTGCATAAGCTCATCGATCATCGTTTCATCGATGCCCAGCTCTTCAACTTCTTTCTTTAATATTTTAAGACCGGTTTTTAAAAGAGAAAGGGGGATTTTCACATCCGTCTTCTCATCAATACTGGGATCATTTACTTTGAGATGAACGGTCGTAAAGACCTTCGGTACTTTTCGCGAAAAAAAGCCCTTTTTTCTTTCTTTCGGTTTGAGATCTTCTAAAAACCCAAGCGCTTCTTCAAGACTAATACTACCTTGGAGGAGCATTTCTAAAATCTTTCTTTCTACTTGCATCCTTTGTCCTTCTTTCGTTTAAAATATTTTTTGAGTTCCCTAAGATCGTGGGGTTTTTCTAAAACATAATCCGGCTTGAAAATCCCTTCATCGGACACACTTCCCCAACGCGCATAGGCAAAGTCCATCCCTGCCCTTTCACAAGCTTGATAATCAAGTAAACTATCACCAAGATAAAGGAGTTTTCCCGGTGCTAGATTGAGTTTTTTCGCAGCTAAAAGCAAGGGATCGGGATGGGGCTTGTGACGCTTCGTATCTTCTTCTAGAATTACCACATCCATATAGTGATCATCATTATATTGTGGAAGATCGATGGCATATTGAGCCCTTTTTTTCGATGAGACAATCGATTGGGAAATCCCTGCTTCCGCAAATTCTTTGAGAATTTCATCCAAAGGTTCATACATCGTGGCGCCTTGGGGATAAGCATTCACATACGATACCCAACGAGCATAGACCGCTTCTTGATTTTCAAAACCCAGAGCTTCCATCACCTCAAGACCTGGACGACCAAAAAAATGTTTCAGTTCATCAAAACTTTTCTTTTCACCCGTTTCTTCTTCCACAATTTGCATCAATGGAATGATGTTCATGTCGATAGTGTTGAGCAGTGTACCGTCTAAATCATAAAGAATCCCTGCATATTTTTCCATAACAAGCTCCTTTCTTTTACTTTAGCACATTCCATAAAGAAAGGCTTTCATCTTGTTTTTTCATAAAAATCTTTTGCTTTAAGGAGCTCTTCTTCCGTAAGTTGATGGCCCTTTTGATGTCTAAAAGCTTCAACTTGAATCTTGGCATCTTCTAAAGCTTCAACTAAGTGCTCAAAAGCTTTTCGTTCAATAAAAGGATCGTTTTCACCATAAGTTAAAAATAATTGGATGTGACTTTGTTTGTGAAAGGGAATGTTTTCCCGAAAGAAACTGGGATGAAATAAAAAGATCTTGCCCATTTCAAAATCTTCTTGCTTGAGGAGGTTTTGAATGAGGTTAGCGCCATTGGAGTAGCCTAAGATGCTGCTTTCTTGGCGTTGATACTCTGGATGTTTTTCATAAAAACTTGCTAGATTTTGTCTAAGTTCTTCACTCGCTTGATCAAGGCTTTCCAAATCAAATCGACCCTGAGCATCTCGGGCAAAATAGCGTGCCATCCCTCTTTCCATAACCTTCCCTTGAAAGCCTAAAAGCGAGGCTTGGGGATCCAGTCTTTCTGCGAGGGGAAAAAGAGAGTCTGCGCTTCCGCCGGTCCCATGTAAAGTAATGATTAAACGATTGTTTTGACCTTTTCGATAAACTGTTTTCATTTTTTCAAAATCCTTTCTGCTTCATAACCAATTTTTTTGAGTTGTGTTTGTAAACTGGCTTCCTCATCTGCTTCCAAGACATCTAAAATCTTTCGCATGTGCTCAACATGGACAGCATAAACAGGGAGAAAGCGATGATGAGCTTTGGGACTGAGGGACAAGGATTGAATGCGACGATCTTCAGGGCATGTCTTGGCTATAATCAAATTTCTTTCTTTCAATTTCTTGATATTGTAAGAAAGGCTGCTGCTTGGCACCAATATACGATCCGCAAGTGCCTTGGTCGACATGCTTCCTTTATGGTATAGCGCTTCGAGAATCATGAATTCATTGAAGTTTAAATCCACTTCTTTTAAGGAGTTTTTCGCATTTTGTAAAATGGCATCATAAGCTCGAAAAAGAATTGAAATCGTTTTTAAATCACTCATCGAAAGTCTCCTTTTCATAGCTTTTAACTTCTGTTGAAAAATCTTCTAATTGACTTTCAATATACGCTCTTTGAGAACGTAAATGAGGGGGTAAAGTGAGGCTTGTTCCTAAACTTTCGAGATCTTCTTCATCATCGATAAAACCCGGTCCATCGCTTGCGATTTCAAAAAGAATATTGGGATAAGCGCGGAAATAAAGTGATTTGAAATAAAAACGATCGACATAGCCCGAATTGGCCAAGCCTAAATGATCGAGATAATCAATCCATTCATTCAAGCTCTTTTGATCTTCAACACGAAAAGCAAGATGATGAACAGCGCCATAACCTTGTCGAGCAGACGCTTCTTCGGACTGTTCAATGATCAATTGAGCATGGCTTCCCCCTTCACCCATTTCATAAAGACGTAAGGCATCCTCTTCTTTGATGAAGTGCATTTGCATCAAATCGAGCAAAACTTTTTCCATGAGCGCATGAGAGGATACTTTCAGCCAAGCTGGACCAAAACCTAAGAGTGCATAATCGTTGGGAATCGGTCCTTCTGTCCAAATATCTGTTTCATAGATAGCCTTTTCTTTTTCATCACTTACAATGGCATATTTTTGACCATCAAAATCTTCGAAAAAGAGCCATTTCCGATCAAAAATGGTTTGAATCGTTTGATGACTGATATCATAATGCTTAAAACGCTTCTCCCAATAATGCAAGGCTTTGTCACTGCGAACCCGGAAACTTGTTCGATGAATGCTGTTATTACCATGGAGTGCTTGAGTAATCCCTTTGAAATCAAAGAAGGTCATCGCTGTTCCTGGACTCCCTCTTCGATCTCCAAAATAAAGGTGATAAGAACTGAGATCATCTTGATTAACATTTTTCTTGACAAGACGCATCCCCAAGATGTCCGTAAAGAACGCATAAATTTCCGGGGACGAACTGGTGATCGCTGTGACGTGGTGAATACCTTTTAAATTTAAACTCATTTTTGATCCTCCTTATGGATTGCTTGATACGCTTTTTTGAGTGCTTGGATGCGTTTTTCAGATCCGTCTGAAGCGCGCTCCTTTAGAATTTCTTTTTTAAGCCTTTCTTTTTCTTGAAGTAATTGATACTCATCAAGGTTTCGATAACTGTAAGTTCTTAAATGATCGATTTCCTTAACAAATAAGGGCATCATTTTTTCGATTTCACGACGATCTTTTGAAGAAGCATGCGCTGGATATTGAAGTTTTTGACCTAAGTCTTCAAGCCTTTCGTCCACAAGCATCCCCGGCCCTTCTGTTGCAAGCTCAATCAATAAGCCACCGGGTTCACGAACATAAAGAGAGTGAAAATATTTTCGATTTTTAATACCGCTGTGGGGATAGGCATGGCTATCAAGAAGACGCGCATACTTCTTTAAAGATCTTAGATTATCAACAGATAAGGCTAAGTGGTGGACCGAACCGACAGCGATATGTCCCCGAGGATGATCTTTTTTATCAAAATAAATTTGGTGTTTGTCAAGTAAATCAATGCGATAAGCATGCGAATCATCCATCGCCTTTAAGCCGAGAATGTTTTGGAAAAATTGAAGGCTCTCTTTGATATTTTGTGAATAAATATCAACAGCAACAATTTCCTGAAAACCTT
>JASLJD010000119.1 GCA_030152625.1 Erysipelothrix sp. | reverse complement strand
AAGTGAACCAAGCTATGCGGTTGTGGATTTTGTGGATGATCAAATCCATGTTCGAAAGAAGCAAGTAAAAGATTTAAAATAACCTTGCGAAAGCAATGCCGGATGTGTTAATATATACACGCGACAGAGGTCCCCGTAGCTCAGTGGATAGAGCACGCGCCTTCTAAGCGTGTAGTCGGGAGTTCGAATCTCTCCGGGGACGCCATATTATAGCTGTCATGCTCACTTCTGTGTGAGCTTTTTTTTTGTGAAGATGTCATGGTTATATGGCCCATGGGTGCAAAAAATCTCAGTTTATGATTTAATGTATATACCTAATTAAGGTGATATCTACAAGGAGGACAAAATGATTGAGGTAGAAGGTCTGAGAAAAGTCTTTGACAATGGTTTTGAAGCATTGAAAGGTGTGGACTTTACCATTGAAAAAGGTGAACTTGTTTGTTTACTAGGACCAAGTGGTTGTGGAAAAACAACCATCTTGAATTTAATTGCAGGATTGCTAGATCCAACAGAGGGGGATATCCGTTACGATGGTGAGTCCATTGTAAAACGCCATCCTAAAGATCGAGAGATTGGGATGGTTTTCCAAAACTATGCCCTTTACCCACATATGACAGTACTCGAGAACGTCATGTTTCCACTTCGTGTAGGCGAAAACAAGCTGCCGGTTGAGGAAGCAGAAAAAAGAGCTTATGAATTTATGGAGTTAACAGATATTGTTGAACTTGCCAATAAACGACCAGATAAAATGTCCGGAGGGCAACAACAACGTGTTGCGATTACACGTGCTCTTGTGCAAAACCCAGAAATTTTACTTTTAGATGAGCCGCTCAGTAATCTTGATGCTCGCCTGCGTCTTCATATTCGTGAAGAAATACGTCGTTTGGTTAAAGAAATTGGTATTACAACTATTTTTGTAACCCATGACCAAGAAGAGGCTTTATCGATCAGTGATAAAATTGTCTTGATGGACCATGGTGTGATTCATCAGCATGATGATCCACAAAATCTTTATTTGGAACCAGCGAATATGTTTGTTGCAAAGTTTATTGGAAGTCCAGCCATCAATATTATTCCTGTCCAAATCAAAAACGGGAAAATTATCAATGAAGTTTTTGAAATTGACATGAAAGATATGAAACAAGATCGTTTTAAGATGGATCTTCCTGATGGTGATTATTATTTTGGGATTCGTCCAGAAGACGTCACGCTTGATGAGGAGATGCGTCTTTTTGAGACAGAGGTTGAAACAATTGAATTAATTGGACGAGATGCTATTCTCAATATTAAAATCGGTGAAACACAATCCAAATGTGTTGTAAGCATTGATCGCAAGATTCAGCAAGGTCATCAAGGACACTTTGGTTTTCAACTTGAAAAAGCATTTATCTTTACACTAGAAGGCGAAAGGGGCTATTAAGAGTGAAGGCAAGATTTGCAAAGCTACGCGAATACAGTGCTGAGAACGCTCGTCATGCATGGCTATTTCTTTTGCCAGCCCTGTTTATTATTATCATCTTTAATGTTTATCCTTTATTTAGAGCAATGTTAATGTCGTTTCAAAAAGGAGTTACATTAAACAGTTTAAAATTCACAGGATTGGACAATTATCGCTTTGTTTTTAAAGATCCGCGTTTTCATACTTCATTAAAAAATACAGCGCTTTATGCATTTACCGTTGTTCCGATATCATTGCTTATTTCAATTTTTATATCGCTAACAATTTTTAATCGGATTCGTTTTAAACACTTCTTTGAAACGCTGTTTTTCATTCCATACTTAACAAGTACAATCGCTATTGGGGTTGTTTTCCGTTATCTTTTCAACAGTGATTATGGGATTGTTAATTACTTCTTATCGTTTTTTAACATGGGGCCGATTAATTTTCTCAACGATGTGAAGATGGCCATGCCAACAGTGATTATCTTTGGTATTTGGAATGGATTGGCCTTCAATATTATCATTCTACTGGCAGCTTTGAGAAACATTCCCAAGGATTATTATCGTGTTGCTGATATGTTTGGGGCCAGTGAATCTGAGCAGTTTTTCAAAGTAACTTTACCCCAACTTGTTCCAACATTGACTTTTTTACTTACTGTCAATCTGATTGGTGCTTTTAAAGTCTATTCTCAGGTCTTTGCGCTTTTCAATGGCCGAGCGGGTGTTGGTAACAGTGCTACAACGGCTGTCTTTTATATTTACAATCGTTTCCATGGTGAAAATCGCTACGGTGTTGCGATGGCAGCGACCATGATTTTATTTGTGATTATACTCTTTGTAACATTCTTACAGAATAAACTTATTAAGAAGGTAGAAGGTGACGATGCGTGAAACGTTTTACAAATTTCTTATCAAAGTTTTTTGTAGTCATCATGGCCTTTATGACAGTTTTCCCTTTTGTGTACATGATTCTTGCGAGTTTTATGAGCTATCAGGAAGCAACCAGTATTCCGCCAACCATGTGGCCATCTTCATTTCGTTTCAATAATTTCAATGAAGCAATGACCCATGCACCCTTTGGTCGTTATTTTGTGAATACAGTGTTTGTTTCCTTGATCACAACAGCAGGTATTTTAGTGACTTCTGTTTTAGCAGCTTTTGCTTTTGTAAAACTTGAATTCAAGCATAAAAACACTGTCTTAGCGCTGATGATTACACTTCTCATGGTTCCTTATGAAGCGATTGTCTTTACAAACTATCGTACGATTGCCCGTTTGGGACTTTTAAATACATACAGTGCACTCATCATTCCATCTTTAGCATCCGTATTCTATATCTTTTATCTCAAGGAATATTTAACCAGTATTCCCATTTCTTATTATAATGCTGCGAAGATTGATGGTTGTGGTGATTTAGAATTTATTCGAAAAGTTCTTCTACCGCTGAGTCGTCCGGCGCTTGTAACGATTGGTCTTTTGAGTTTTATCTCTGGTTGGAATTCCTTCCTATGGCCGATCTTGGTAACCAACTCAAAAAACATGCGTCTTTTAAACAACGGTTTAAGTGCCTTTGCGACGGAAACAGGAACCAGTGTTCATTTGCAAATGGCTGCCGCAACGATTACGATTGTGCCAATTTTAATTTTATATTTCTTCTTTAGAAAAGAAATTATTAGAGGGGTGTCAAAGAGTGGACTTAAGGGATAAACAAACTAAAATACATTTTCACAATGGTGTGATGTCAATTGGTGGTACGGTCATTGAGATTGTCTATCAAAAGTCGCGTATTTTCTTTGACTTTGGCACGCTCTATAAACCGGAATTGGAACTTGAAAATGAGAACTTGGAGACATTGATTAAGCATGGCCTTGCGCCAGAGCTTAATCATGTCTATGATCCATGCTTAAGCAAAGAAGATCCAAAAGAAAATCCTTTTGAGAAAGAGGCTATTTTCATTAGTCATGCTCACTTAGATCACACACGGATGATTAATTATTCCAATCCCAATATCCCAATGTATGCGATGAAAGAAACTGTTTGTCTTTTAAACTTTCTTAACTTGCAGGGCGAATTTCTTTTACCGCAAGCAGAGATCGCTTCTTCTCATACGCGAAAAATGATCGGGCTTCAGGATGGTGAACTTGTTGAAGTGGGCGATATTAAAGTTCGTGCGCTTTCGGTTGACCATGATACAATAGGAGCGATGGGACTTTATATTGAAACCCCTGATTTAAGCATTGCTTATACAGGTGATTACCGTTTCCACGGACTGCGTCCTGAACTCAGTGAACGTTTTGCTCGCTCTGTTGAGGGGGCAGACATTTTAATTACGGAGGGTGTTTCGGTTAGTTTTGAAGATCGTCCGAAGACTGAAAGCCAAAGTGATCGTCCGAAGACTGAGAAAGCATTGTTTGATCGCATGGTCAAAATTCTTCAAGAAAACCCTGACAAACAGATTACTTTCAATGCTTATGAGGCTAATCCAGATCGTTTTATCAGCTTCATCAACAATGGCTATCGAAAAACTGTTTTGTCAGCCTATCAAGCTCAAATATTAAAACAATGTTTAAACATGGATGTTTTGTATTATAATGATGATAGAGGGATGCTCCATGGTTTAAAACCAGAAAACGAGATTGCGCTGGACACGCTTTTACAAGATGAAGGTGAATATCTCTGGCAATATCATGGAAATACATCGGACCTTAGAGGAGGTGGTGTATATATTCATAGCGACGCAAGCCCATTAGGATCGTTTGATCCAGCTTATGAAGGTTTCGTCGAAGGCTTTAAGAACAAGGAAATCAGCTTTGTTCGCCTTGGTTGTTCAGGTCATGCCTATCCTGAAGATTTGGACCGGATGGTCGATTTGGCGAAGGCGAAGATACTTATTCCAATTCATACCTTGAATCCGGAATATTTTAAGAATCCACATGGTTCATGCTATTTAGTCGAAAATAAAGAAGTCATTTAGGAGGAAACAAGTTTAGAATGAAAACATTTAAAAAATTAAGTCTTATTTTAATTGCTTTATTGCTCGTTGTTGGTTGTGGCAAACAATCAGCAGGCGGTGGCAGTGGTGAGATTGTTACAGAGGTTCCAGAAGGAACTAAAGTTGTCTACTGGCACGCTATGAACGGTGCACAAGAAGAAGCACTTGAAGCATTAACAAAAGAATTTAATGAATCACAAGATAAGATTGAAGTTGAGCTTCAAAACCAATCATCTTATAAAGATTTATCACAAAAACTTTCCGCAACATTCGCGTCACCAAAAGATTTACCAACCATGACTCAAGCATATCCTGGTCATGTTCACAATGCGATTGTTGATGGATTGGTTGAAGTTTTAGATCCATATATTGAGCATAAAGAAATTGGTGTTGAAGACTGGGATGATGTTGTGGAAGGTTACCGAGAGGCAACTAAAATTGATGGAAAAACATACGCTATCCCATTCAACAAATCAACAGAAGTACTTTTCTACAATAAAACACTTTTTGACGACTTAGGCTTAGAACCACCAAAAACAATGGAAGAACTTCGTGAGGTTGGTAAAACAATTTATGAAGAAACCGACGGTAAAGTAGTGGGTGGTGGCTTTGACTCACTTTCAAACTACTATATTACAGCTCTTGCAAACCGTGGCATCGAATTCAACAGTGAACTGGATGTTATGGGTGAAGATAGCCGTGAAATCATCGAATTCTACCGCGATGCTGTTAAGGAAGGTTCTTTACGTATTGCTGGGGATGACGGGTATCTATCCGGACCATTTGGAAATGAAGTTCTTGGGTTCAATGTCGGTTCAAATGCCGGATTGGGTTATGTTATCAAAGGATCACAAAATGAAGATGGTACCGAAAAATTTGAAGTAGGGGTTACAACCGTTCCTGTTGAGATCAATATCCAACAAGGTACAGACCTATACATCTTCAAAAACGCAACACCTGAAGAAAAAACAGCCGCTTTTGAATATATGAAATTCCTCATTTCCAAAGATTCACAAATCTTCTGGGCAAATGAGACAGGTTATATTCCAGTACGTACTTCCGCAATTGAAAGTGATGAATACCTCAACTCAGGTAATATCATTGCACCACTTGTAAAAGAAGCAACAGAAAAAATGTACACCCGAAACGGTGACAGTGCAACAGATTCTGCTGCCAATGAAGTGGGAAGTGTCTTGGAGGCAATCTTAACTGATCCAGATTCTGATTTAGATACACATCTTGAGGAATTGAAGCTTAATCTCGAAAACACTTGGTAAGTTATTTCAAGCCTTAAAGCTGACGCTTTAGGGCTTTTTTTTATGTTAATTTAAGCTTTACTATGTTAGAATGGTTGTAGTTTGGAGGGACATCTATGAATCAAGTGAAACATTACTTTAAACGCTTGCGAAACATGAATTTTCAGCGCATGTTCGAGGTTGCTGATAAGATTCATGAAATAACTGGGAAGGCCAAGATTTTTATTTTGCTGGACATGGTCATTTCGTCGATTCTTTACTCAGCGGGTTATTTAGAGTATTTTGAATATGAATTTTATTTACTCAATCACCGGGAGCGGAAAACTTTTATGACGGCGGCAGATTCCAATAAAATCATTGTCCGCTATAATCATCCAGATTATCGACACTATTTTTCAGATAAATCACTTTTTAATGAACGTTTTGATGATCTAATTGGTAGGGATTGGCTTGATATCCGGAAAGCAAGTGAAAAAGAGAGACAAGCATTCACAGATAAACATGCTGTGATGATGATTAAAGAAACAGAAAACTTGATGGGTACGGGTATTGAAAGAGTTTTAACAAAAGAAGTTTCAACAGAAGAGCTCTATCAAAAATCGATGGAAAACGGGCAGTATCTTTGGGAAGAATTTTTTACACAACATCCTCAAATGGATCAACTTTATGATCAAAGTGTGAATACTTTGCGTATTATCAGTTTTTATGATGGAGAAAAAACGCATATTTTAGAATCAGTTCTCAAAATGGGGAATGGAGGACATTTGGATAATTTTGCTGCCGGAGGAATGTACAGTATTTTGGATGAAAAAGGTCGTGTCCTGTATCCAGCTTTTGATGGGGAAGGGCGATCATATAAAATTCATCCAGCAAGCCAGACAGAAATTGTTGGTTTTCAAGTTCCTTTGTTTGAAGAAGTTTTAGAGCTTGTGGATAAGGCATCACAGCGGATTCCTGAAGTGCCTTATGTTGGTTGGGATGTTGCAATTGGTCCTGAAGGCCCATCCTTGATTGAAGGGAATTATAATACAGGTGTATTCCAAATGAAACCCAGCTTGAGTGGTCAGAAAATTGGAATAAAGCCAAAATTTAGAGAAAGCATTGACTTTTAAAGGTCAAAGGCTTACATTCTTATAAATATATGGTAGAATTATACAAGTATGAGAGGGATATATGAGTCGTTATTATGATGAGTGTTTAGAAAAGATTCAAAAGGCGATAGATTGTGGACAAGTTGAGGATGCAAGAAAGCAATTAGAAGAAGAGCTTTCCATGCCCTTTATCCCAGAACCCTATAATACAGAATTTGAAAATCTGTATCGTGGGCTCGAGAAAAAATCAAAAAGTTCACAGTTTTATGAAGACTTTGATGAGCTTATTGCCGGGCTTAAGTCGAAAGATGAAAGGCAGACAAAGGCTCTTTTTTCAATGCAAAGAATGAATCTAAGGATGTATGAAGAGGATTTAAGATTTTTATTGCTTTCTTTTGACTTGGAAGATAGCTTGAAGAAGTTTATTTTAATGCTTCTTATCGAGCAAGCGATCTTTGGTGAGTGGCAGGTGTATCTGGAAGATGACTTGCATATTTTAAATTTAAAAGACTTAAAACTTCCTTACGATACGCCGGCTTATCGTAAAACTTACGATAAGTTGAGAGAGCGTTATGAAAGTTTTGATCCCAGTTTTTTAAACCTATGTATTCAGGAATTGAATGCACTCAGTCATCAACGCTTTCCTTTTTCTCATGAAGAAATCAATGAGAAGGAAGTTATTCAGCGTGTCAAGCGCGCATTCTCTTACTAAATAGAATCTTAGCACTCTTTTATTGACAGTGCTAAAACATGTGATATAATGAGTGAGGACGTAATTAGGAGGACAAACATGAAATCTACTTGGATATTAAAAGAAGACTCAACAGGAACATTAAAAGTTGAGGTTGAGCAATCATTATGGCAAGAAGCACAAACGAAAGTATTGGAAGAGAAAGCTAAAAATATGGAAATTAAAGGCTTTCGAAAAGGGCATGCACCGTTGGATGTTGTGCGTGCACAACTTGATGAACAACAACTTCTCTTTGATGCAATCAATGAAGTTGCAAATGAAGCATTTGTTTATGGTATTTTAGAAGAAAAAGTTGAGCCAGTGGCCCAACCACAAATGACCATTGACGCAATGACCAGTGATCAGTTGATTTTATCCTTTATTGTAACAATCAAGCCAGAAGTTGAACTTGGCGAATATAAAGGCATCGAAGTTGAAGAAATGAATACCGAAGTTAGCGAAGAAGAATTAAACGAAGCTCTCGATAGCTTACGTGAAGAACATGCTGAGCTCATCTTGAAAGAAGAAGCGATCGCAGAAGGCGATACAGTTATTTTTGATTTCGAAGGATTTAAAGATGGTGAAGCATTCGAAGGCGGACAGGCTGAAAATTATGAACTTGTTATCGGTTCAAACTCCTTTATTCCAGGATTTGAAGAAGCGATGATTGGTTTATCAGCAGGTGATGAAGAAGATCTTGATCTTACATTCCCTGAAGACTATCATGTTGAAGATCTTCAAGGTGCCGATGTTGTCTTTAAAGTAAAAGTTCATGAAGTGAAAGAGAAACAAGTTCCAGAACTGAATGAAGACTTCCTTGATTTCCTTGATGAAGATTATGAGTCAGTGGATGCACTGAAAGCTTCTGTTAAAGAAGAGATGGAAGAAGCGAAAGCAGTTGAAGAAGAAAATCGTATGAACGAAGAGCTTCTCTTAGCTGTTGCAGACAATGCAGAAATTGATATTCCAGAAGCAATGATTGAAGAAGAGAAGAATCAAATGTTCGCAGAATTCGAACAACGCTTAGCACAGCAAGGTTTAAACTTTGAACTTTATTCACAAATCTTGGGTCAAACAGAAGAAGACCTTAAAGAACAAATGCACGATGATGCGATTTTGCGTATTCGTACACGTTTAGTTCTTGAAAAGATTGCGGAAGTCGAAGAGATTGAAGTTGAAAAAGAAGAAGTCGAAGAAGAATATGAAAAGCTTTCTGAAATGTATGGAATGGAAGTTGCTCAAATAAAAGAAATTGCCTCAGAAGCAGCAGTTACTTATGATCTCATGCTTCGTAAAGCAATTGAATTTGTTCAAGAGCACAAAGCTTAATAAAAAAGACGCCACGCGTCTTTTTTATCCTAAGGAGGGATTTTGATGAGTGAATTAGAAAAGATGAATATTCCTGCGGTTGCTACGCGCGGGGTTCTTGTCTTTCCAGAACAGGAAATTATGATTGAGGTCGGCCGGCCAAAAAGTATTCAAGCGATTGAAGAAGCGGAAAAATTCTTCAACAGTCATGTGCTTTTAGTAAGTCAAAAAGATGTCCTTGTAGATGATCCACGTGAAGATGAACTTTTTGATGTGGGAACGCTTTGCTATGTCAAAGATGTTAAGAAGAAACAAGGCTTTTTAAGAGTGACCTTTCGTGGCGTTCAAAGAGCGAAGATTAACTACATCAATGATGATGAAAACATGCTTTTCTCATCCATTGAATTACTGGAAGATGAGCATGGAGAGCAAGATGAACAAGATGCTTTAATTCGCAGTATCATGAAAGAATTTGAAGCGGTCTCTTTAAGCAATATTAATTTACCAGCCGAAGTCATTCAACAATTAACTCGTGGAATTTCCCCAGCTCAATTGAGTGATCAATTTGCTCAGTATTTCCCGACTAAGCTAGAGCGCAAACAAGAATTATTGGAAACAATTAACGTCAATAAGCGTCTTTTTATGATTCTTGAAGATATCAGCCATGAACAAAGAATCAGTTCCATTGAAAATGTGATCAATGAACGGGTTCGCGAACGTGTTGATGAGAATCAAAAAGAGTTTTATCTACGTGAAAAAATGCGGGCGATTCGTGAGGAATTAGGCGATGCTGTTGATGTTACTGAAGACAGCGACAAGTTTCGTCAAATGCTTGAAGAAAACCCGTATCCCGAACATGTTAAGGAAAAGGCGTACGAAGAAATTCGCCGTTATGAGATGTTGCCGCAGGTATCCGGTGAATCAGCCGTAGTGCGCAATTATCTTGAATGGTTATTGACAGTTCCATGGTGGCAAGAAACAGAAGACAACGAAGATCTTAAAGAAGTCCGTCGTCGTCTTGATGAGGATCACTATGGATTAGACAAGGTTAAAGACCGGATTCTTGAATACCTTGCAGTTAAAACCATGACGAAATCACTTGATGCTCCGATTCTCTGTTTAGTAGGGCCACCAGGTGTTGGAAAAACATCACTTGGAAAATCGATTGCGAAAGCTTTAGATCGAGAATTTGTGAAAGCCTCTGTCGGTGGTGTTCGCGATGAAGCAGAAATTCGTGGTCATCGTCGTACTTACTTAGGCTCGATGCCGGGTCGTATTATTCAAGGCATGAAAAATGCGGGTGTCGTTAACCCAGTCTTTCTAATTGATGAAATTGATAAGATGGGTGCAGATTTTAAAGGTGATCCATCCAGTGCGATGTTGGAAGTTTTAGATCCTGAGCAAAATGCAATGTTCAGTGATCATTATTTAGAAGAACCTTATGATTTATCCAATGTCATGTTTGTTGCTACAGCAAACTATTTGGGCGATATTCCCGAAGCATTGCGAGATCGTTTAGAAATCATTCATTTAAGTTCTTATACGGAAGAAGAGAAAGTGAATATTGCGAAAGAACACTTGATTCCTAAGCAGTTAAAACAAAACGGTTTAGAAAAGGATCAGTTCCGAATTAGCGAAGTACAGATTCGTTTCTTAATTCGTCACTATACCCGTGAAGCAGGTGTTCGACAATTGGAGCGAGTGATTGCATCACTTTGCCGTAAGACCGTTGTCGCAATCCTTAAAGATGGTAAGGACTCTGTTTCGATTACTCAAGGACTCATTCAAGAATGGCTTGGTAAGAAAATTTATGAATATGGCCAAAAAGAAAAAGAAAACCAAGTGGGTCTGGTGACAGGTTTAGCCTACACTCAATATGGTGGGGATGTTCTCCCAATTGAAGTAACACACTTTGAAGGGAAGGGCCGTCTCATTGTAACCGGACAATTGGGTGATGTGATGAAAGAATCAGCTGAAATAGCCTTAGGTTATGTGAAGACCAAGTCGAAAGAATTAGGTATTGAAAATGAATTCTTTGAGAAAAACGATATTCAAATTCACGTTCCTGAAGGGGCTGTACCGAAGGATGGTCCAAGTGCTGGTGTGACCTTTACAACAGCTATTATCAGTGCTTTGACAGATCGAAAAGTCAATGCTGACTTAGCGATGACAGGTGAAGTTACTTTACGCGGAAATGTTCTTGCGATTGGTGGTTTAAAAGAGAAATCTCTAGCTGCGCACCGTGTGGGTATCAGTAAGGTCTTAATGCCAAAACAAAACGAGAAAGATTTGGATGATATTCCGGAAGCTGTGAAAGAGGAAATCGACTTTATTGCAGTTGAAACAATCGATGAAGTGCTTAGCGAGGCGCTCGTATGACTTTCCGTTCACCCCAGGCTCGTTTAGTCATTTCAGCAGCACATCCTAAACAATTTCCACAATCTCATCATCGAGAAGTTGTTTTTGTGGGCCGATCGAATGTTGGAAAATCAAGCATCATTAATAGTTTAAGCCATCGTAAGCGTCTAGCTTATGTTGGGCAAAGACCTGGGAAAACCCGTTTAGCCAATTTTTATGAACTCAATGAAAAATTAATGTTTGTTGATGTTCCGGGATATGGATTTGCTAATCGATCGAAACAAGAACAAAAGGATTATGCGTTTTTGATGGAGTCTTATTTTTCGGATCGTGAGATTGATTTAATGCTTATTTTGGTTGATGTTCGGCGCGGTTTGAATGAAGATGATTGGATGATGGTTGATCTAGCTGAATTCCATGATATTCCTTATTTTGTTGTTTTAAACAAAGTAGATAAATTATCGCGTTCAAAAGCAATGTCAATGAAACATCGAGTTGAAAAAGAGCTTGGTCAAGAAGTCTATTTCTATTCTGACCGCAATACACAATATCGCGATAAACTTTCAGCAGCGATGAAAGCGGTTTTATAATATAAAAAGTATCGGTGTGCTGTGAATTCCTAAACACAATTTTTCAGCTTGATGAACACAAAAGGACTCTCTCCTAATGCTAGGAATGAGTCTTTTTTGTTGTTTGAATAGTGCTTTTTTTCATGATGTCTTAGAATGTTTTATGTTTTAATTACTCAGACGAAATGAGTATTCCATTATTATAAGATTACAACGTGTATTTTATTACTAAGAGGGATAGTATTTTTCTTTTTATTTGTCTATAATTATCTCGTGTAAGATTGATTTTCACTGATATTTGAAGTTCGTAGTTTATTGATCTTGTTGATAGATGGTATCAAGAATTTTTTAAATTTTGATAGTTATATATAAAAAAACATATGTATAATGGTATAAACCATAGCAAACCATGAAAGCGCTTGCCTTGAAGTGTCTGAATGCTAGTATTAATGGTAGGAGGTATAATATGAAAAAGTATGGAGTACGTTTTTGTTCTTTGTTTTTATCTATTTTTCTTTTACTGAGTGTTGTAAGTATAGCTGCAGAAGAAAGGAAAGTGGGACCTCAACCTAATTATGATAAACCCATAATGATGG
>JASLJD010000118.1 GCA_030152625.1 Erysipelothrix sp. | reverse complement strand
CTTAGCGGCAACCCCAACAGCACGCCGTCTTGAAAAGGAAATTTTCAAAGATTAAAAGATCTGAACGGAAGCTTAGGATGCATGATGCAAGCTTTTGATAAAAAAAGTGAACAAGTCCAAAGACTTGTTCACAATGAGCATAAAATGATTGCATGGATAGCGCTAGTCTTCCAAAAGACAGACCGTGCAAGCTAGCGAAGCTTGATGTTTTTGAATGATTTTTTCAATCACTGTCCAATCACCGCCGGCTAGACCGACACCGATTTTTGGCATCTGGACATCGTAGCCCAATTCTTGGGCTTTTTGAAAAACTTTTTCTAAGCATTGATCCAAGGCGTCATAGTCAATCGGATGCGGATTATCCGGGGCGATGATGCCTTTTTGTGCGACCATGTTAGCGACGATGACTTTCTCATCAACTTGCACAAATTGGACTTCCCCTAAGCTGAGATCAGCCTTTAAATAAGCTTCTTTTGCTTTAGGGTAGCGTTTTCCCAAGGCTAAGACAAAGCCAGCTCCCCATATTTTCGCATCATTACAAATATGGACAATCATACTTTTTTCACTTTGGGCTAAGCTTGCATCACAAATTTTATATTGCATGGAATCGATCCTTTCTTTACAAGTCTTTTTTCATTGTGTATGATAATTAAATAAGCATGGAGAGGTGGAGCTTTATCATTATTATACCAAAAAATTATCAATCTCGTTTAGGGATTTATGAGACACAAACCGCCATTGGTGATATTAAGCGTTGGTTTGAAGAAGCCCTGATCGAAAGTTTAAAATTAAAAAGAGTCTCAGCACCTTTGTTTGTTCGCGAAGAGTCGGGTCTTAACGACGATTTAAGTGGCATCGAAAGACCGGTGCGATTTAAAGTACCGGCTTTAAATGAAGACAAAGCAGAAGTGGTTCATTCCCTTGCGAAGTGGAAACGCCTTGCTTTGCATCGTTATGATTTTCGTGTTGGCAATGGACTTTACACTGATATGAATGCGATTCGCCGCGATGAAGAACTCAGCAATATTCATTCGATTTATGTGGATCAATGGGATTGGGAGCGTGTTATTCGTCGGGAAGATCGCAATCTTGCCTATTTAAAGCAAACGGTTCAACAGATTGTGAATGCGATTGTGGAAACATCCAGTCGCTTGCACACAAAATACCCTGAAGTCGATGTGATGATCGATCCCCATGTCAAGTTTATCAGTAGTCAGGAATTGGAGGATTTATACCCTGATTTGAGTCCCAAAGAAAGAGAACATGCTTTTGTGAAAAAGCATCCAAGTACTTTCATTTACCAAATCGGCTACCCACTGGAAAGTGGCAAGCCTCATGATTTACGAGCACCCGATTATGATGACTGGCTCTTGAATGGCGATTTACTGTTTTGGCATGAAACTTTAGGTATTGCGATGGAGCTTTCGAGCATGGGCATCCGTGTGGATGCTGAGTCGATGTTAAAACAATTGGAGCAAAGCAATCAAAAAGATCGTTTAAAATATCCTTTTCACCAAATGGTCTTAAAAGATCAAGTCCCTTTAACAATCGGTGGTGGGATTGGGCAAAGTCGTATGTGCATGCTTTTATTAGGGAAAGCACATATCGGTGAAGTCCAAGTATCGATTTGGGATGAAAAAACGCTGGCGGCTTGTGAAGGGAAAATTCATTTACTTTAAAAGAAAAAGCGCAAATTGCGCTTTTTTTAATCTTTAAAAAGTTTTCTTTTTTCACGATATTCACTGGGGGAAATGCCTTTAAGATTTTCAAAGGCACGATGAAAACTTCGGGAGTTGTTGTAGCCGACTTCAATGGCGATTTCAGTGAGGTTTAAATCACTTTCGGCAAGAAGGCCACAACTGTAATGAATTCTTATTTCACGTAAAATTTCAGAGAAGCTTTGGTAAAGGTTCTCACTGAGAGTTTTATGCAAACTTGATACACTCATGGAAAAAGCTTCAGCGACTGTTTCCGGTCTTAAATCCTCTCGATAATGTCGATGTAAATAATAAATAATTTCCCATACCGGGTGGTTATACATTAAATAGCCGGCTTTCCCTTCACTTTTTTTCCAATATCTTTGCCGGTATTCAAGCGGGGTCATGCCTTTTCGTTCGCTGAAAATACGATAAAAATTCTGCTTGGATTGAAAACCGGAATTTTCCACAACATAATCAATGGTGGGGGTTTTTAAAGCTAAAAGTACACAGGCGTTGCGTAAGCGAATTTCATTTAAAAGCTCTGTGAATCCCATCCCTGTATAGGCGGAAATTTGTTCTGAAAGCTCTCGTTGATGAAGCCCCAATTCTTCGCTGAGATCTTTAAGAAGCAGATCATCGCGGAATCTTTCATGCATGATACGCAAAGCATTTTCGAGCAAATTGTGTTCGTTTTTTTGCTTTGGTTTTTCTCGATGCCTCATTTGTTCTTTTGTAAAAAGCATCATAAATTCAGTGAGCTTAAGATAAAGATAGCTTTGTTTATCGACAAACTCATAACGGTCGGTGAAAACATCGTACATTTGATTAAAAATCAAACAGGCCTGCTCGTAGGATTTTTCATCGAATTGAAGTGATGGGGGAAGGTCTTTACGAAAAAGACTTTCTCTTGAAGCGGGCCAAAGCTTGGCGTATTGCAAATAATCTTCCATAGAAAATTCACAAATAAAACGTTTGATCTTTTGGCCTTCATCTGTACGGATGGTATGAAAATGCCAGGGGCAAGTTACCGAGACTGAAGCTTTTTGAATGGCATAACTTTGTCCATTGATAATTTCAATGCCTTCGCCTTCAATCACCATACTGATTTCAATAAAATCATGGCGATAGAGGGGGAAATTATGCAACATCGTTTCCTTGTTGATGTAACATGTGGTCTTAAAATCGGTATAAAAATGATTGTCTTTGTAGTGCAGGGGTCTTTTTGACATCTGCTCTCTCCTTTCTGAGAAGAAAAATACATAAAATGGTCTCTTTTGATTACTTATAGTATAGCTTATATCTCAAGATAAGTGAAAAAAAGAAAATCTTTTGTATTAAAAACAGTTCTAATTATGAAGAAAATGTCATAAAGAGACTTAAACTTTGTGATATATTTAACACAGAAGCGGAAAGGGGGCAAAATGAATGGAAAATAATACAATGAAAAAGGGGATTACACAGTCTTTGATTTCAGGGATTTTATGGGCTTCTTACTCTGTAACGATGTACAGTCTCTTAAATCCATTTCATGGTGATAGCAGTGATTTGTCTTCATGGAAAGGCTTAAGTATGGTTGTCTTAGCAGCAGTAGGTATTGCCTGGTTGGATGCTATTTTGGCAGGGATTGTGGAAATGATTTATTGTCAACAACAAGGACTTTTTGAAGAGTTTAAGAAACAATTGAAAAGTGATAATTTCTTTAAAATCATGCCGGCTGCTATCTTCGCAGGGCCTTTAGGCTTGGTGCCATTTGCCATTGCGAGTCGTTATTCAGTGAGTGTGGCAACTTCGATCAGTGCTTTTTATCCAGCTTTAGGATCGATTTTGGCTGTTTTTTGGTTTAAAGAAAAGATGTCACCGAAGAAGTTTATGGGTCTTTTACTTGCGATATCAGGTGTTGTTGTGATTTCAGGCTTTTCCAATTTGCATATTATTGGGATCGTCCTTGCAGTCATTGCATCCATCGGTTATTCACTTGAGCTTGTTTTTGGCTATCGTTTGATGAGTGAAGATGTCGATCCTGTTGTTTCTTTAACTTTAAAACAAGTGGCAACGATTGCGGTTTACTCAGCGATGCTTTTACTTTTATTCTTAATTCCAGGTAACTTCGCCTTTTTTAAGAATTTGATTGCATCGATTGATTTCAATGCAAGTTATGCCTTTACCCAAAATATGATGGGAAAAACACCTCTGATTATCTTGGTGTTTATGATTGCTTCATGTTTTAATGCAGCAGCTTACATCTTTTATTTTAGAGGTATGAACAATGCGGGCGTCTCAACAGCGAGCAGTTTAAACATTGCGTATGGTGTTTGGACAATTATTATCTTAGCCTTACCACCTTTCAGAGAAAAACCAAGTTTGGTGAGTGTCATTGGTTCAGCCTTAACATTTATTGGTTCAACGATTGTGATTTTTGAATCAAATCGATTAGAAAGCGAGGAAATAGAATGAGATTAGAAAATAAAGTTGCGATTATTACGGGTGCTTCCCAAGGAATTGGGGCGAGCACAGCTGAAATATTTGTTCAAGAAGGTGCGAAGGTTGTGATTGCAGATATTGACCGTGAAAACGGTGAAGCCTTGGCCGAAAAACTGGGGGATGCAGCCCGTTTCTTTTATCTTGATGTCACAAGTTATGAAAGTTGGGAAGATTGTATTCGTTTTACGATTGAAAACTTCGGCAAGTTGACAACATTGATCAATAATGCAGGGATTTCTTATCGTAAACATGTCGCCAACACAACAATTGAAGAATGGGACCGTACGATTGCTGTGAATCAAACCGGTGTTTTCTACGGTATTCAGCTTGCTATTGAAGCGATGAAAGATAACGGTGAAAAATGTTCCATTACCAATACTTCATCGATTGAAGGCGTTGTAGCTGAATCGGCGTTCTTTGCTTATTGTGCAGCCAAAGGTGCTGTGAACTTAATGACCAAAGCTGCTGCGCTTTATTGCGGTGAAGAGGGTATGTCAATCCGTGTGAATTCGGTGCATCCAGGTTATATCATGACGCCGATGGCATATGATGATGCAGAGCAAAACAATCAAAGCATCGAAGAGTACATGGCAGAGTTTATTGATAAACATCCTATCGGTTATCTAGGAAAACCTGAGGACATTGCCTATGCTTATGTCTATCTCTCATCGGATGAGGCAAACTTTGTTTCGGGTTCCTCACTGATGGTCGATGGTGCCTACACAGCTCAGTAAATATGAACATAAAAAAAGTCAGCACACAGGCTGACTTTTTGAGTCTTTAAAAGGATGGAATCAAGCTTTCGTGGTGTTCTTTTTCAAGAAAATCTTTGACTGCTTGACTTGTCATTGCCTTTTTCAAAGCGAGGATTTCCTCACTATCTTGATTATCCTCTCTTGCTACTAGGGAGATAGCATAGTAATGATCACTGTTTTCAATTAAAAGTGCATCATCTTTTGGCTTTAATCCAATCTTAGCGATGTAAGTAGGGTAATTATAAAGCAAATCCACATCTTCAAAAGCATGCGTTAAGGAAAGCAAGTCTAATTCATGAAAGATAAGTTCATAAGGGTTTTCTTCAATATCTTTAAGGCTTGCCGAATGATCAAGGCCTTCTTTCAAGCGAATAATGCCATGATCATCCAGGATATCGAGTGCACGCGCTTGATTTGAATAGTCATTAGGGATCCCAACTGTCATGCCTTTTTCTAAATCCTCAATCCGATCAATTGAATGGGAATAAAAGCCCACAATTGCATCATAAATGCCCGCAATTGCCTTTAAATTTGCATCATGACTTTCATTGAAATCTTGCATAAAAGGTTCGTGTTGGAAAAAGTTAGCATCGATACTTTTTTCCTGTAAAGCAGCATTGGCTTGAATGTTATCGGAGACATTCACCAGCTCAATTTCATAACCCTCTTTTTTAATTTCTTCGGCCGCAATTTTCACCACATCGACCATTGGCTCCATATGAGAGGCGACTTTAATAATTTTCTTTTGATCCTCTTTCGTAGCACAAGCTGTCAACAGGAATAAAGAAAGTATAATAAATGATAATTTTTTAAACATAAGCACTAGCTCCTATCTAGATAATTGGCTGCTTTTCGACCCAGAAAATGAATCGTCTGCACCAATAAAACCATGATTAAGATGGCGAGATACATAAGGTCGTATTGATATCGTTGATAACCATAAATCATCGCGAAATTCCCAATACCCCCGCCACCAACAACACCTAAAACGGTGGAATAAGAAATCAGTGTGATTAAAACGGATGAAAA
>JASLJD010000081.1 GCA_030152625.1 Erysipelothrix sp. | reverse complement strand
CTTATCATGAGACGACCTTATGTGATGAGAACTGCTCTTTAGCACGTTAAAACAGATGATGAACACAGCTTAATGATGTGTTCATCATTTTTTATTGGAAAAGAATTGCGGATTCTTTGTATAAACTTGCGGATTTTTCACAAAGTAATGTAAGCGTATTCAATATGTGATAGTTTATAAAAGGAAACGCTTACAGGAGGCGATAATGTGAAGAAATTCTTTTCACTTTTTTTAGCGTTTGTTTTAATGCTTACTTTTTTTCCTATACGTGTTGAGGCCAGTGAGGATTCAACTGTTTGGGAAGCAGAAATAGTGGAAGATGAGAAAATTGATACACCTTTCTATGCAGATGAAGTATTGGGTTCAGATAACGCCAATATTTCAAGTTTAGATTTTGGTAAGATGGATGGCGAAGATGTTATTTTCACAGCATCCAAAGGTTCAGGAAATTACCCAAGTTATTTTAATGTTGTGAATATCCGAACTGGAGAGAATATGTTCAGTGAAACCATTCCTGGTGCAACAACAGTCTGGGGTTTTGCGAATACAAAGCAAGGTGTTTTTATTGGGACGACAGGGACACAAGCAGCCTTATGGCGTTTTGATACAGAGCAAAAAGAGCTCGAAAAAATCGCGAGTCTCGTTGGAGATAAAAACGTCTTCAATATGCGTTCAAACGATAAGTATGTTGTCTTAGGTACTTATCCACAAGGAAAAGTTTATGTTTATGATTTGAAAGCTGAAAAACTCCTTGACTTGGGCGTGGTTGATAAGGGCGAACGGGAGAAAGGGGTTGCTAATCTTCCAGGACCAGAAGAATATGTTCGTTCTGTTGAACTTTATGATGAGATCATTTTTGCGGGAACAGGAGCACAAAATGGTCGTGTTTGGACTTATGATATGAGTGAGTCAGATGCCCAGTGGCGTTTACTTGAAATGCCGATTGAAGATCCAAAGACATTTCCTAATTTATCGCTTATTTATGATTTAAATATTGTGGAAGATAAATTATTTGTTTTTTCCAATGGACCTTCAGAGGTCTACATCTATGATTTAAAAGCCAAGACATGGCTTGATCATACGATTAAGGATGTTCGAGGAATGATCGGGGTATCCAATGAATTCAAGCGTAAGGTCTTTTATGCGCATAAAGAACAGATTGGAACATCGAATGAATATAATTATTCCCTTCATAGTTATCATTTAGATACTGCTGAAGTGAAAAAAGAGACCGAAGCCTTCCCATTGAATTTAAGAAATACTTCTGTCTATGAAATTGACGGGCAAGAGCGTCTCTATACTATGAATAATCAAGGTAAGATTGTGTATTTCTATGAAGAAGCAGGCGAATTAAAGGTTCATACAAATATGGACACCATCATGATGGGACAGCCTGGTCAGATACAATCGATTCATTATGATGATGCAACAGACAGCCTTTTTGCCTCAGGCTATATGGGGAGTCAAGGCTATCAGAGAGATATGAAAACAGGTGATGCTTACCGATTCCGATTGGGTCAAGTAGAGAACATGGACTCTGAAAATGGTCAAATTTATTTTGGCGAATACCCTTCAGCACGCATCGTGAGCAAAGATATCAAAAAGGATCGTTCTGTAAAACAACTATTTTCATTGAGTGATGAGAATCAAGATCGTCCTTACATGGTTCTCGCCCAAGATGGGATGCTTTATCTTGGTACAATCGGAAAGTCAGCAGAGTTGACCGGACGTTTGGCGATTTATGATACGAAAAAGGATATCATTCCAGGAGAAAATCCAAAAGTCTACACACCGCTTAAAGATCATTCCGTTGTAGGGATTGCGGTAAAGGGTGATTATCTTTACGGTTCAAGTACCATCCATGGTGGTTTGGGAACAGATCCAGTTGCGAAACAGGCCCAGGTTTTCAAGTTCAATTTGAAAACAGGTGAAGTTGAGAAAAAACGCGAACTTTCTGAACTTAAGCAAAGTATTTCGATGATCAGTGGTTTGCATTTTGATGAGAAGGGTCGTCTATTGGGCTTTAGCAATGGGACAATCTTTGAGCTTGATCAAGAAACTTTAGAGGTCAAACGTCATAAGGTCTTGTATCGCTCGGTATCGAACTTCGGTAAATGGCGTCCAGTAGAGGCTTATTATCATGATGGTAAACTTTATGCGAACCCTTATTTTACGCTAACAGTGATTGATCCGGAGACTTTCAAACATGCGGAAATCAAGGAAAAAGTCGACAAATTTGCTGTTGATCAACGGGGTGACATTCTTTATGCTTCGGAAGTTGAATTGAATCGCATGAAGGTTAAAGTTCATGAAAAAGATGTAAGCGATTTAAGTGTTGAATTAATTGAGATTCCGCTTAAAAATAGCTCTTTTGAGGAACAAGATGAACAAGGTAGACCTTTGCATTGGCGTCCTTATTTCGATCAGATTTATGATAAGACTGATTATCGTGTCAGCGATGAGCTTCAAACAGATGGCGATCATAGCTTAAAGATTTTTGATCGAAATGGATCGGCTTCGATGTTTGTAACATCGGAAAATATTCCGGTTTCAGAAGGGGAAAAATATGTCGCTCGCACCAAAGTGTATTTGGATAATGGTCGAGCACGCTTGTTTATTCGTTTTTATGATGGTGAAGGTCGTCAAGTTCAGAAAGATGATCGAGAGAGTTTGGTTTATTTAGAGAATGATTACGGCGCTTGGTATGAACTGGAAGCTAATGCACAAGCACCTGAGAATGCTGAGTATTTACGTGTCACCGTGGGCACCAACAATGCCGATCAAACAGAACATGCTTATTTTGACGATATTCGTCTTTATCGTAAAGAAGAAAAAGTTAAACTAGAGGTTCCGAATGCTTCCTTTGAAGAGGGTTATTTGGCAGAGGATGGTCGGATGAAACCGAAACATTGGAGCAGCATGAGCAAGGACGAAGATCGTGATTCAAATGTTTATTTCCAACAAAGTGATGATGTAGCCTTTGATGGTGAAAAGAGTCTTTTTGTTTATGATAAATCAATACAATCTGAGATGTATGTTCAGTCAGAAAAAATACCGGTTGAAGCTGAGGATGAGCATGAACTTAAAGTCCAAATGTATTTTGCTAAACAACTTTATTCAAC
>JASLJD010000077.1 GCA_030152625.1 Erysipelothrix sp. | reverse complement strand
GATTAAATAACCACCGTTATCAGGAATTTTTCGTGTGAACATATCAAAATAAACAATTTCTTCATGGCGATTTTGCTTATAAAAAGTGTAGGCCATGGTAAACTCATAAAAATCTGTCAGGAAAACAAAATCTTGTTCTCTAATCATTCTTCCACCATTCTTTCTTTTTACTATTGCATCATGTACAATAACTCTATGAGCAAATGTCTACTATAATTGTAACATAAACAGGAGGAATTGCATGTTAGAGAAAGAACATTTAGATAATGGAGTCGATATTTTTTGGAATATTGACAAAAAATTTCATGATTACATCATGCGCTATCGTTTTGTATTTCCGCTTTGTGAAAAAGAGCGGACGTATGCCAACTTACTGATGCGGATGATGGTTAATCGAGTCGAGGGATATGAGAGTAAAAAACAATTCCGTAAGCGTTTAAATATGCTTTATGGAACACGTGTCAGGGCATCAAGCTATGCGATAGGTTCTTATCAGGTTTTAGAAGTTCAGCTTCGAGGCATCGCGGACCGTTATGTTGAAACATCTCTTTTCAAAGAGCAGATGCAGGTCCTTGAAGATGTTTTATATCGCCCAATTTTAGATGAGAACTCTTTTATTGAAGCTCAGAAAAACCTTATTTTGGAACATGAAAGAATGGCAGACCAAACGCGTGAGAAAGCCTTGCATGAAGCTTTGCGCTTAGCAGGGGAGGGGCAAAAACTTTCTCTCAGTACTTTAGGTGATCCAATTTTAGCCAAGGATACAAGCTTAAAAGACATCCAAAACTTTCACCAAAATCTTTTGAAAAACAGCTACCAAAGTTTAGTTATCACAGGGAATGTTCAAAAGCAGTCTTTACAGCAATACTTTAAAGAAAGCAAAAGTCCTGGACTTGAGAATGTTTTTTCAAAAACAGACATTAGCAGTGCTTTTCATGTGGACAAACATCAAGGCGACCAATCTGAATTGATTTTAATCTATAATCCAAATATTTTTCCAGGAGATCGTAATTATCTTGCCTATATGGTTTATATAGCCTATCTTGGACAATTTCCCAATTCTTTGCTTTTCAGAGAGGTTCGCGAAAAGCACGGGCTTTGCTATAGCATCCATGCTTCAAGACTTATTTTTGATGGGGTTTTTCTAATACAAACCTCTGTTGCAGATGATAAGCTTGAACAAACCCTGCAAATCATCCAAGAAATCATTGCTGATTCCAAAGAAAAGATCCAAGATATTACAGCTATTAAAAAAGCGATGATTGCATCATTGGATGGGGTTGATGAGAGTTTATCAGCCTTGAATCAACGTGCATTCTATGAAATAGTTGGAGCCAATCAAATGACTGTCAAGGAAATGCAAGCAGCCATTGACAAAGTTGAAAAGGAAGATTTATTGAGAATCGCGAATACATTGGAAGAACCTTTTGTCTATGCATATCGAGGAGTGGATAGAACATGAAAAAAATAAGCAATACATTTAACGAAGATCTCTATAGCTTTCAAACGACTTCAGGCCTTCGTGTTCAGTATCTTCATCGTCCAGGATTTCGTAAAAGTGCAGCCGTTTTAGCGATTCCATTTGGCGGGAAAGATCGATTTCAAAAAGTTAACGGGAAAATGATTGAACATCCTTTAGGGATTGCTCATTTTCTTGAACACAAAGTCTTTGATGAGGAAGGGGTGGATGTTTTAGAAGTCTTTACGGAATTAGGTGCCAGCGCCAATGCCTTCACCTCATATTATGAGACGATGTATTATTTTTCTCATCCACAGGAATTGAAAGCTTCCTTAACTTTGTTGATGCAATTTGTCCGTCGCTTCGATATTGATGAAGCCAGTGTTGAGAAAGAAAAACCGATCATCATCGAAGAACTTAAAATGTATGAGCAAATACCTGTCATGCGTTTGCTGCAAGAAATTAAGAGCAGTGTTTATCAAGAACATGGTTATAAGTACGATATTGCTGGAACGGTCGAAAGTGTGCAGGCAACAAGTTTAGAAAACCTTCAAAAAGCTTATCGCTACAATTATGCCGATGAGCGCATGGTTTTGAGTATTATAGCTCCTGATGAGCCCAAAGAAGTACAAGCGATGCTTGAAGATCTTTGCAGAAAATATCCACCTCAAATTGAAAAAGCTGATCATGTGATGGCGGTAGAAGCAAAAGAGAGCTACCATGTTGTTCAAAAAGAAAAAGAAATAAGAAGCCATTTTAAAAATGATCGGATAGCGATTGCTTACAAATTTGCCTTCGAAACAGAAGAAGCAGACTTGGACGAGGAAAAAATCGATCTTATTTTAGAGTTGAATTTCTCATCCTTGCATGAAGATTATCAAGAAGCCTTGGATGAAGGTATTATCAGTAACAATTTCGCCTATATGTCAGATGTTGATGCCGGGGTTGCGCTTATTTACTTTTTCAATGATTCCAAAAATCAAGATGCGTTTCTTGCTTGGGTTGACAAGAAAATGAAAAACCTCGTTTTAGATAAAGAAGATTTTGAGTCTATTCGCAGAAAAAACTTTGGACAAATGATTTTTGAGCTAGCTAATTTTGATCATTTGGCAGTTGAAATGGCGCGCAAGCAATTAAAGGGAAGCAATTATTTTGCATCGATGGAAGCAATGTCGCAATTAGAGCTCAACGATTTAGAAGATTTACTCAATCGTCTTGGGAAATATGAAAAAGCGATCGTCAAATTAAAAGGCGAAACAAGCACTGAATAAGTATGCCAGAGAATTCATTGAAACTTTTTGTATGCATTGGTCAATTAAACAATCGATAGAGGAGGTCGAATATGAATTCTTTTACATGTATTGGAAAGGTATTGGAGTCTGAATTTTTTGAACGAGTGGAAATCATCCCCAAAGGGCGACTCGACCGGAGTTATTATCGCCTTGTTTTAGAATCGCCTAATAACTTCAGTTCTCATAACAACCACTATGAGCCTGTTCACTTAACAATCTATTTATGGGAAGGGGCAGGCGGCTATATTGCCCATGCTCAAAGAAAAGATTTACCAGTAGCTATCAAAGGTCGTTTTGAAGAAAGTGTAGAAGGGCCTATTTTATTTGGTGAGCATATTCGAGTGATTGAACTTTAACTTTTAAAGAAAGCTTTTTTTTAGTATAATATAGGCGGTGAGAGCATGGAACAATATCTGAGTTTATGTCAAAAAGTTTTAAATGAAGGTGAAAAAAGAAATGACCGAACAGGGACGGGAACAATCAGCCTTTTTGGTCATCAAATGCGCTTCGATATGGATGAGGGATTTCCCTTATTAACAAGCAAAAGAGTTTATTATCCAGCAGTTTTTAAAGAATTGCTTTGGTTTATTAGCGGGGATACCAATATTCAATGGTTGGTTCAAAACAATGTACGAATTTGGAATGAGTGGCCTTTTGAAATTTATCGTCAAAGTGAAGCCTATCAAGGAGAAACGATGACGGAATTTGTCGAGAAAATCAAAACAGATGATGCTTTTGCTCGAAAACATGGTGATCTCGGCCCCGTTTATGGCAAACAGTGGCGTGATTTTGACGGTGTGGATCAACTGCAAAAAGCAATCGAAACAATTCGCAAGAATCCTGAATCAAGACGCATCTTGATTTCGTCTTGGAATCCAAGTGAAGTGGAGGACATGGCGCTTCCTCCTTGTCATACCTTGATGCAGTTTTATGTATCAACGGATGGACGTCTATCACTTCAACTTTATCAACGAAGCGCCGATTTGTTTTTAGGCGTTCCTTTCAATATCGCTTCTTATGCTCTTTTATTGCATTTGGTTGCGGATGTTTGTGATTTAAAAGCAGGGGAATTCATTCATAGTTTTGGCGATGTCCATATCTATAATGATCATGTAGAGCAAGTGAAGCTTCAATTGTCTCGTTCAGTTCGCAAACTGCCTCAATTGAAGATTCTCAAATCTTATGATGATATTAGTCAATACCGTTACGAAGATTTTGTGATTGAAAATTACGATCCTCATCCGAGCATTAAGGCCAAGGTGAGTGTCTAGTGTTCACAATCATTGTTGCGGTCAATGAAAAAGGCGTTATTGGTAAAAACAACAAAATGCCCTGGCATGTTCCAGAAGATTTAAAACATTTTCGCAATATTACTTTAGGCAACGTTTTAGTGATGGGTCGAAAAACGTATGAATCGCTTCCTGGCCAATTGGATCAAAGGGATTTAAAAATCGTTTCCCGTTCTTTGGAGGGTGAACATGTCATCCAGGATTTCGAAGCTTTTCTAAAACAATATGCTGAAAGTGATGAAGAGATCTTTATAGCTGGGGGATCTGAGATCTATCGACAAAGCTTACCTTATGTTTCTCAAATGATTATTTCTCGTATCCCCAATGATGAAGATGGTGATCGCTTTTTTCCCGACTTCAAAGAAAGTGATTTCAGTTTGTATAAAGTTGAAGAACATGCGACATTTACAGTGGAATATTATCAAAGAAAGGATACGATCTAAAGATGAAAATGGTCGATATACTTGAGAAAAAACGTGATGGCAAAAGTTTAAGCCAAGAGGAAATACAATTTTGGATTGACGGTGTTGTTCAGGAGACAATACCTCTTTATCAAAGCAGTGCGATGTTGATGGCAATTGCAATTAACGGCATGAGTCATGAAGAAACAAGTTTTCTGACACTCAGTATGATGCACAGTGGGGATATTATTGATTTATCGGCGATCAGCGGCTTGAAGGTTGATAAACATTCAACCGGTGGTGTTGGTGATAAAACAAGTCTCGTTTTAAGTCCTATTGTTGCTGCTGCAGGAGCGAAAGTAGCGAAAATGAGTGGTCGGGGCTTAGGGCATACTGGTGGTACATTGGATAAGTTGGAATCGATCGCTGGTTTCAACATTGAAATGAGTGGCGAAGACTTTATCAAGCAAGTGAATGAAATCAATCTCGCCCTGGTCGGACAAAGTGACAATTTGGTCTATGCTGACAAAGTTCTTTATGGCTTACGCGATGTAACCGGAACGGTCGCTTCCATTCCATTGATCGCATCTTCAATTATGTCCAAGAAGCTAGCCGGTGGTGCCGATGCAATCTTCTTAGATGTGAAATATGGTGAAGGGGCTTTTATGAAAACCGTCGAGGAGGCAAGAGAACTTGCAGAGACGATGATCGCGATCGGTAAGCATTTAGATCGAGAGGTCAATGCGATGATCAGTAATATGAATCAGCCTCTAGGTAAAACAATTGGTAATGCTTTGGAAGTTCGTGAGGCCGTAGAAACCTTACAAAACCAAGGTCCTAAAGAGCTTGAGGAATTGTGCTTGCTTGCTTCCAGTTATATGTTGAAACATGCTGGCTTGGCTGAGGATATTGAAACAGGACGTCATTTAGCCGAAGAAAGCCTTCGAAGTGGCGCAGCTTATAAAAAGTTTCAAGAGTGGATTGCTTATCAAGGCGGTGATTTAAGTTTCCTCGATGATCTTGAAGCTTTTAGCGCAGCGAAGCACCGTTTAGAAGTCCGAGCAGACAAATCAGGCTACTTGCATGATATCCATGCACTCGAATTAGGGAAGTTATCCGTTCATTTAGGGGCTGGTCGTTTTGAAATTGGCGATGCACTCGACTATCAAGCCGGTATTCAAATTGAAGCAGAGCTTGGAGATTATATTGAAAAAGGACAGCTTTTATGCATCTTGCAAAGCAATGCAAGCATCAAGCCTGACTATGTAGAAGAAGCTTTGAAGAGCTTTATCATTGAAGAAAAACCAAGGACAAAGATAAAACTTATCGAAGAAGTCTTATAGTAAATATGCTATAATATCAGTTCATAGTGTAGGAGGACAAAATGGCATTTAAAGTTCAATTAGATGAGTTTAATGGTCCTTTGGATTTGATGTTGTATCTAATCAAAGAAAATAAGCTGGATTTGTTCGATCTCAATATTTCTGAACTTGCTGATCAATATATTGCGTATATTGATCAAGCAAAAGAACAAAAGCTTGAAATAGCCAGTGAATATTTAAGTGAATTAGCCGGTCTGATTGAATTTAAAAGTCGCCGGCTTCTTCCACGTGATCGCAGTGAATTGGATGCAAAAGATTATGAAGAAGATGAACAGAATCTTGTTTATCGACTTTTGGAGTACAAACGTTTTAAAGAGGTCAGTGCTCGTTTGGAAAAACGATATGAATTACGTATTCAGGAGCTCGATCGACCTTTGGATAAACCTTTATTCAAGTCCATTGAAGAGGACTTAGAAAAAGAAATTGAGTATGAAGAAAACATTTATGACCTTATCGATGCAATGGAAAAAGTTATTGAACGTTATCATTTGGCACACCCACAAGATCGAACGATTCAACAAAAGGAACTTTCGGTTGAAGATGTCATTTTTGATGTTCGGAAGTTCTTTTTTGATGGAGAAAAACATAGCATGGAAGAGGTTTTAATGGCTTCACCAAGCTTTCAGCATCTCATCGTTCGTTTTCTTGCTATTTTGGACTTGCTCCGCATGCAGGAACTTAAAATGTTGAAAAGCGAAGAAGGTATCATTTTGAAAGGGGCGTTTTAATTGTCAGAAATAGCAAAGCTTGAAGCTTTATTATTTGCTTATGGCCATGAAGGCATCTCTTTTGAAGATTTAGAACAAGCTTTAACATTGGACCCTCAAGAACTTAAAGAACTTTTAAGCGAGTATCATAAGCAATTTGAAAGTGATGACCGTGGCGTGAAATTAGTCCAATATGGTGGCGTTTATAAACTTGTAACGAAAAAAGAATATCATGATTTGCTTGCTGAAACGATGAATTTCAAAACAAAGCGAAACTTATCGCAAGCAGCCCTTGAAACATTGGCAATCATTGCTTATAAACAACCGATTACACGCTTAGAGATTGAGGAAATTCGCGGTGTAAACAGTGATATGATGGTTCGAAGGCTTGAGGCCATGGATCTTATTAAAGCTTGTGGTCGTGCTGATAGCATCGGTCGCCCCATTTTATATGAGGTAACCGACAGCTTTTTAGATGTATTTCAATTGACTAGTTTGGATGAATTACCTGAGATGAAAATAGAAATGATGGATGATAAACGTGACTTATTCGAATAAGAATGAAGATAAAATGAGATTACAAAAATTTATTGCACACAGTGGTTATTGCTCAAGAAGAAAAGCAGAAGAATTAATTGAACAGGGACGTGTTTATGTCAATGGCGAGAAAATCAAACAACAAGGTGTTAAAGTAAGTCCTAATGCCTATGTTGTGGTAGACGGACAAGTTTTAACGCTCAATCAAGAATACGAATATTATATTTTAAACAAACCCCGCGGGGTTGTGTCGACTGCTGATGATGAGCATGATCGCATTACCGTCATTGATGGTATTCAAACAGAAGCACGTATTTATCCTGTTGGACGTCTTGATAAGGAAACAACCGGCGCTTTAATCCTCAGCAATGATGGAGAATTTACACACTATATGACCCATCCTTCTTATGATTTAGATAAACGTTATCGTGTCAGTGTTGATGGTCAACTGACTTATGAAGTGATCAATGCCTTAAAAGAAGGAGTTCGCATCGATAATGTTGATTATCGTGGTGTTGAGATATCTTCGGTCCAACATATCAAACGAAAAAACATTACGAATTTCAACATTCGCCTTCATGAAGGAAAAAACCGTCAGATTCGAAAGATTTTCGAACATTATAATCTACCAGTAAGAAAGCTGCATCGCTTTGCATTAGGACCTGTTTTTATTGACGATTTGCAGATTGGTGAATATCGTCCCCTGAAAGATTTCGAGGTGAAAAAGCTTTTACTTACTGCGAAAGGATTGATTTAATGCAACAGTTTTTCATTGAGGATCTAAAAGATTTAAGTTTAAATCCTGATCAAATCCGACAATGTCGCCAGGTTTTAAGGATGGAAAAAGGCGACTGTATTCGTGTCGTTGATCAAAAAGGGAAAGGGCTGATTGCTCGTTTCACGAGTGAGGATTTAAAGGAGCTTGAAGTTGTTGAAGAGCTTATTTTCGAAGAAAAAAAACATCAAACGACGTTGGTGATGGCTCAAATACGGAACAAAGCTTTAGAATGGCTCTTGCAAAAAGCAAGTGAATTGGGTGTGGATGAAATACTTTTATACCCTGCAGATCATGGGGTGGTAAAAGGTTATGGTCAAAAAAACAAACGGAAAGCTGAACGTTTTCGTGAAATTGTGAAAGAAGCTTCAGAACAGTCTTATCGTTCAACGATACCGACTGTGAAGATTCTTGATGATTTGTCAGAAATATTCAGCATGCCCAATCAGCTTCGCCTAGTCGCTGATGTAAAAAAACATCCCTTTATTTTAGAAGAAATAAGTAAAGAAGATCGAAATGTTCAAATTATTGTGGGGCCAGAAGGTGGTTTCTCTGAGGATGAAAGAGCATTATTCCGAGAAAATGACTGTCGATTTGTGACTTTATCTTCACAAATATTAAGGGCGGAAACTGCCGGGATGATTGCGGTACATTTGGCTGAAATGAGGCATCGAAATGTTGGGAATTAAAGATTTGAAAAAAGTACACCGTCAGAAGCCTTCGCGATCATTACGAAGGCTGTATCGTAAAAAAAGATCGAATGAGTATTTGAACTTGTCCTGTTCAAACTGGGATGACTTTTTAAAAATTGATCTTTTTGAAAAGTCAATGGCCAACAAAACTTTCATTGAGTCAG
>JASLJD010000076.1 GCA_030152625.1 Erysipelothrix sp. | reverse complement strand
TTTTCATTGTATGACATCCTCAGGATAGGTGTCATCATCATTGGGATCAAAAGGCTCATTGACCCACATCACTGTCACGAGATCCTGATTACCGATATTGATAATATTGTGCGTATAACCAGTTGGAATATCCACAACCTCAAGTTTTTCTTCACTGACCTCATATTCGATGATTTCATCTGAAAAAATGTCTCGAAATTGAATTTTTGCCTGACCACTCACAACTAAAAATTTTTCGTTTTTACTATGATGCCAATGCTCACCACGTGTAATACCAGGCTTAGAGACATTAATACTTACTTGTCCTGATGGATAAGATTTCACAAATTCCGTGAAACTTCCACGCTCATCCTTATGCATCACAAGCGGATAAGAAAAGGCATCCTCCGGTAAATAATTCAAATAAGTACTGTAGAGTTTACGAGTAAAATCATCAGACATATCTGGAATAAATCGATTTTTCCGACTTTCACGAAAAGATTTTAATAAAGCCGCGATTTCTGACAGTGATTTTTGATAAGAAACAGGAACCGTATAGTAATGAGATACCACAGAATGCCCCTTTCCTTCAAGGACTTGAAGCATTTCTTTGACTAAATCATCAATGTATACAAGGTTTAAGACATGATCCGGATCGGATATTTCAATCGCCTCATCCCTTGCAATGAGATATGACCAAGTAGCAATCACTGAATTATAAAATGGTTTCGTCCATTTTCCAAACAGATTAGGGAAACGATAAATATAAATCTCGGCACCTGTGTCGAAATGATAGCGAAGCAGAGTTTCTTCAGCCATGCGTTTACTCTTGCCATAAGCATGATCATCTTGGGCCTGGATACTGCTTGACAACATAATCGGAACTGGGCGATTGAAAAACTTCAAACGCTCTACAAGATAATGAGTCAAGTCATGGTTCCCTTCAAAAAAATCTTCTTCTTTCTTAGGACGATTGACACCCGCTAAATGAAAGATAAAATCTACTTTTTGAAGTATTTCGTCAAGATCTTTTAAATTGTTTTCACGATCAAAAGTATATATTGTGTGTTCAGTTTTTGCTTTGAGTGTTGAATATAAATTTTTACCAATAAAACCTTGTGATCCTGTTATTAATATACGCACTATTTCACTCCTAAATCATTTAAAACATCTTGGATTTCATAAAGGTTTTTAAGTTTTTCGATAATTTCATCAACACTGAGTTGATGCGTATTGTTTGAATTATATTCTCTATCCATCTCTTTTTCTTCACCCTCGACAAAATACTTGTCATAGTTTAGGTCTCTTTGATCCATCGGTACCCGGAAATACTCGCCTAAATCCTCTGCTTTCGCATACTCTTCTTTTGTTAGCAGTGTCTCATAGACTTTTTCTCCGTGACGAGTTCCGATGATCTTAGTCCCTGCTTTTGAAGCTGTGATTTCAAGGATGGCTTGGGCGAGATCTTCAATGGTACTTGCTGGTGATTTTTGTACAAAAAGATCGCCAGGCTTTCCATGTTGGAAAGCATATAAGACAAGATCAACGGCTTCATCAAGACTCATAAGAAAACGTGTCATTTGAGGATTTGTGATCGTCAATGCCTTGCCTTTTTGGGCTTGATCTAAAAACAGTGGGATGACCGAACCTCTTGAAGCCATGACATTACCATAACGTGTTCCACAAATAATTGGACCGTTTTTGCCAACCATACGGGCTTTCGCAATAAAGGTTTTTTCCATCATTGCTTTAGAAATTCCCATGGCATTGATGGGATAGGCTGCTTTATCAGTGGACAAGCAAACAACCCTTTCCACGCCTTGTGCAATCGCTTCTTCCAAGACGTTATCCGTCCCTAGAACATTCGTTTTGACGGCTTCGACAGGGAAAAACTCACAGGATGGGACTTGTTTTAAGGCGGCCGCATGAAAAACATAGTCCGCTCCACGCATCGCATGCACCAAACTGTCACGATTTCGAACATCACCAATAAAAAACTTTAAACGCTCGTCTTGGTATTTCTTACGCATATCATCTTGTTTTTTCTCATCTCGCGATAAAATTCTGATTTCTTTAATATCTTCTTTGATAAAACGGCGAATCAAAGCATTCCCAAAGGAGCCTGTTCCACCTGTCACTAATAATACTTTATCTTTAAACATCGATAAGTCCCTCCATTGTATTTAAAATTGTTTCGACACTCTGTTCTTTTGTGAAAAACGCGCGACTATAGGCATGGGCGTTGACGGATAGTTTTTGAAACTCTTCTTCGCTGTACATCTTTAAGCGGATAATTTCCTCACTGAGTGCTTTCGCATCGCCAGCTGGACTTGAAAAACCACAACGAGCTTCTTCTAAAACACGGGCTGTTTCCATATCGGCAGATGCTAAGACCGGGATACCATAGGCCATGTACGTTTGAACTTTTGCCGGAAGTGTTTTATTCAGTGTTTCGTCAGCTAGCAAAGAAACAAAACCAAGATGATGTTCAGAAAGAATCTTGGGTATTTCCTTGAAGTTAACACGACCCGTAAAATAAAAATAATTGTCAAGTTGAGCTGTTTTAATTTTTTCTTGAAAACTTTGACGATATCGTCCATCGCCAACAATGCTAAACTGGACGTTTTCTTCACCCTGCTCTTTTAAAATTGCTGCGGTATCAATCAAAATATCCAAACCTTGTGCCTCGCCTATATTCCCAGTGAAAACAATTTTTAACTTTTCATTGGAAACAGATCTTTCAGGAATTTCTTCTGGTATCTCCTCAGCATGTTGTGGGAGATAGTGTATTTTATTGGCTTCGATACCATAGTCAATTAAAACATCTTTAAAAGCATAGGATGATACAAATATATAGTCGACTTGCTGATATATTTTTTGAGAAATACGAGTGAAAATATTACGAATCCTTTTATTTTGAATGTTCAACATCGTAAAAAGAACATCCGGCCAAAGATCTAAAAGATACAGAACCGTTGGTAGCGAACGCTTTTTTGCAAAGCGTAAAGCTGACCACGAAATGAAGATCGGGGATGTAATATAAATCATGACCATATCCGCTTCATCACGACTGAATACAGCATAGAAAAAACTTGAAACAATATAAGAGAGATAATTAAGAGCTAGCATGAAAGCATTGCTGCCACGAGGTATGACAGGAAGTCGTCTCACCTCGAAATTGTCAGCCAGTTTTTCCTTTCGTCTTTTAAAAATCGAATAGCCAGGAAAAAAACGCCCCTTTGGATAATTGGGTGTTTGACTTAGCACTGAGACCTTATGTCCCTCCTCTACAAAAGATGCTGCCAAATCATTAATTCTAAAATTCTCTGGATAAAAATGATTGGTAAAAATTTTAATCTTCATCCGTTTCAAACCCTTCTGTACTATCACTTTTGAAAAACACAATTAAAGTTCGGAAAATAATTTTAATATCCGTTAAGATACTGAAATTTTCAATGTATAGGAGATCCATTTTAAGTTTGTCTTCTGGGCTGGTGTTATATTTCCCTTCGATTTGAGCAAAGCCCGTGAGCCCTGCTTTCACTTTTAAGCGGTATTTAAATTCTGGTAATTCTTCTTCGTATGCATGAACATTTTCAAGCATTTCTGGACGAGGTCCAACAAGACTCATGTCCCCTTTTAAAATATTGAGGAGTTGAGGTAATTCATCAATCCTTAATTTCCGAATAACACGCCCTACTCTAGTAATGCGTTCATCATTTTCAACCGCTGAGTAATTATTGGCATCTTCAATCATTGAACGAAATTTATACAATTTAAAAACTTGACGGTCTTTAGTGTAGCGCTCTTGAATAAACAAGATTTTACCACCATCTTCAAGTTTAATTGCAAGCGCAATGATCAAGCAAATAGGAGATGTAATCAGAATCCCCAAAAAAGATAAAAAGATATCCATGGTTCTTTTTATCAATTTTTGTTCTACACTCAAGCCTTTTAAGTCATTGTGTAAAAGAGGAATGTCATCGAAAACCAAGTATTCAGTTCCTGTCTCAATCACATCACTTAAATTCGGAACAAAAGAAAAAGCTATATTATGATGATAGCAAGCGCGCACAACTTTATCGCGAACTTTCTCAGGAACATCTAAAATCATCACATAGTCACTCTTTTCTATTTCTGAAAAATCAAGCATATTGTCTTTAATTGAAATAATTTCTTGAATTTCATATTGCAAAGAATAGCTTTTAAGTT
>JASLJD010000101.1 GCA_030152625.1 Erysipelothrix sp. | reverse complement strand
TGTAAATACAAGTTTATCTTCAAACAATGTTACATCTGGTTCGCCGCCTGTTTCCTCCATCCATTGAACGGTCTTTTGTAAGTTTTCGTTTGCGATGATTTTTGCTTCTATATCGTGCCATTGGATTTGAGGATGTCGGTGCATATTATTTTCAAAACGTGTTTGGAGATGGCTTATGAGTGTCTTCATTAAAAGGCCCCTTTCTTTTATTGATTATATCACTTTTTACTGCTCAACAGGGGCTTGTGGGATTGTAAAAGGGTATAAACTTGTTAGAATAGGAAGTACTTATAGAAATGGAGATTGAAGATGGAAGGCTATCAACTTTTAATGACCATACTTTTAGGAAGTATCTTCTTATGGATAGGAAGTCACATTTTAGAGAGACGAAGGATCTTAAACGGGGTTTTTTTCGGCGTAGCCTTAGGAAGTTTATGGGCTATTCTAATGTTAATGTCTGTTCAGAAAGATTATCGCTACTTACAGATCGTGCTTGCATTGGCGCTATTGGCTGTTTTATTGTTAACAGCTTTGGCTTCTTTTTCTTTTGTGATTATACTTTTTACTACAGGCTTTGAATTAATCCGAAAAGAAGGATTCAGCATTGCCCATGTTTTAAGCTTAGCTTTTGGTATAGCAACGCTGATATCTTCTGTTGTTCTTCCCCTTTTTTATCAAAGGATTCACAGTCCCAACTTTAAAAGAATTTTAATCTTTTTATCCAGTTACTTTACTTACTTTTCATTTGTTTTTGTTATCTATGCAAGTTCTGCCCTTGTTTACAATCTTTATTATGAAAGACCTAATAAAGATTTTCTAATTGTCTTAGGAGCAGGCTTAAATGGCGAAGAGGTCACGCCTCTTTTAGCCAGTCGCATCGATCGAGCGATTGAATTTTATCATTCGCAAAAAGAAAAAGGTAAGAAGATACCTCGCTTTATTATGTCAGGTGGGCAAGGACCTGATGAAGTGATTTCCGAAGCGGAGGCGATGAAGCGCTATGCAATCAAACAAGGGATACCTGAAGAAGTGATTTTCAAAGAAGATCGATCAACATCAACACGAGAAAACTTACTCTTTTCAAGTCAAATTATTCAAGAAGAAGGACCAAGCGATGCGAAAGTGCTTTTCTTTAGCAATAATTTTCATGTGTTCAGGGCCAGTCTTTTAGCTAAATCCTTAGGCCTTAACTATCATGGCTTGGGTTCCCGGACAAAACTCTACTTTTTCACCTCTGCCTTCATCCGTGAATACATCGGATATTTATCCATGAATTTAGGAAAACACTTTATTTTCGCAAGTATCTATGCCTTAATGATGACGTTTTCACTTCAATAATAAAGAAAAGCAGACTTTTAAAGTCTGCTTTTTTACTCTAAATAAGAAATATATGCATGGATAATATAATCAAGTAAAGCCTTCAGGCTTAATGCAGGCCAATGTCGCGATGCTAAGCCGAAGTAGGAATCATCAGCGAAATAAAAACGAAAATCAGCTTCAGATGCAATTTCATTTTGACCTTCGGAAGTAATTGAGACAACAAGGACATTTTTAAGTTTTAGAAAACGAATGATTTCTTTCATGCCTTCTGTATTACCACTGAGCGAGACAATAAAGAAAACATCGCCTTCTTGCATCTTAAGATAGGCCATATTGATATCTGAAAAGGTGTGGAGAATTGTGATCGGTCGATCATAGTACATCCAATCATTCGAAAAGGATTGCAAAGCTTCAGCTTGCTTCCAACCAGTACCATAAGCATAAAGACTTTTCGCCTCATCAATTTTTCGGAAGAGTTCATTGAGTTTTTGCTGGTCAATGTTTTCTAAAGTATGTTGGATACTTTTTAAAATGAAGTCATCATAATGCTTTGGTCTATCGGCTTGGCTTTCTTTTTTCTGGTTCATAGAATATTTGAATTCACTGAAACCAGCGTAGCCGAGCTTCTGCAACATTCTCACGACGGATGCCGTTGAACTGTCACTCAGATCAGCTAAGTCTTGCAAGGTTAAATCTTGCCAGATAATTTTATTGTTGAGAATTGCTTTGACAATATGAATATCTGTTTCGTTTAGTTTATTATAATGTGCGTTAATACGCTCTTCGAAATGCATCTTTGCCTCCTGAATAATAATTCACAGTTTGAACAATCTTACTAAATTTAATAAGCCTTACTAATAAGCTCATTCTTTTTATCGATATGATATAACAAAGTAAAGGATGTGTTATGAATGAAGAAAAATATTTTATGTATTGCCGGTGGTGGCAGCACTTATACGGCGGGAATTGTGAACACTTTGTTGAATCATTTAGATAAGTTCCCTGTCGCAGAGATTCGTTTATATGATATCGATCAAAAGAAGAATCTCCAATCTAAACATATTATAGAATATCTTGTGGATAAAAGCGATTATTCTATCCCTGTCAAAGCAAGCAGTGATCCGCAAGAGGCATTTCTTGGTGTCGATTATATCTTTTCGCAAATACGAGCAGGCGGTTTAGAAATGCGTGAACAAGATGAAAAAATTCCTTTGAAATATGGCCTTGTTGGTCAAGAAACCTGTGGCCTGGGTGGTTTTTCTTACGGTCTTCGCTCGATTAAAGCTTTCTTAGAGATGATGTCTTTTATTCAAGAATATGCACCTGAAGCATGGGTTCTTAATTACACTAATCCGGAATCCTTGATATCAGAAGCAGTCCGAAGAGCTTTTCCTGACGCGAAAATTATTAATGCATGCGATATGACGATCAGCATTGAACGGACCCTTGCTGATAATTATGGATATCAGCATGAAGACTGGATTGTAACCTATTATGGTTTGAATCATTTCGGTTGGTTTGACAGTATTTATGATCGATCTTATGGGCGTGACATCATGCCAGATATCATTGAGCATGCGCTCGCTGAAGGTGTGGAATTGAAAGAGGGCGATGACAGTTGGAAAGAAACTTATCGAAACCTGGGTCGATTGATCCAATTTTTCCCTGATCATATACCTAACAACTATCTTGAGTACTATCTCATGCCTGATGAAAAAGTGAAAAGCAGTGATCCTAACTATACAAGAGCAAACTATGTGATGGACCATCGTGCTAAGGATATGGAAATTTTAGCCCAAGCTATCTTGGATCAAGATCAAAGGACGATAGATAGCTTTAACTTGGAGAGCGAAAATCACGGTCAGTACATTGTTGATATAGCGATTTCACACTATCAAAATTTGAATCAACGTTTCAATTTAATTGTACCAAACCATGGAGCAATCCCTAATTTAAGAAGTGATGCAGTGGTTGAAATTCCAGCATATGTTAATCGCAAAGGTGTGGAGCCAATTTCTTTACGAAAAGAAATTCCTGACTTTCATAAAGGTTTGATGGAAGCTCAAGTTGCCGCAGAAAAATTACTGGTCGATGCTTATTTTGAAAACTCATATCAGAAAGCATTGCAAGCTTTCACTTTAAATCAAACGGTTCCTTCAGTGATTGTTGCTAAGAAGATTTTAGATGAGATGATCGAGGTGAATGCTGAATTATGGCCCGAGCTCAATTAATAATTAATGCAGATGATTTCGGTTATAGTCGTGGCATAAACTATGCAATTATGGATGCCCATCTTCGGGGTATTTTGACCTCGACTACGCTGATGGCAAATGGCTTAGCTTTCGATCATGCCATTCAAATAAGTCAGTACACGCCGGATTTAGGCATTGGTTGTCATCTTGTTTTGACACATGGTCAGTCCTTAACATCGGCGCCCAGCCTAAGTGATGAAGAAGGCTTCTTCTATTCCTTGGACCAGATTGAAAAAACAGCTTTTGAAATAGATCTTGATGAACTGGAGCAGGAATGGGATGCTCAAATTCAAAAAATCAAAAGTGCCGGCATTGAGATTACTCATTTGGATAGCCATCATCATATTCACAGCCTCCCTCCCTTTAAAAAAGTTTTTGAAAAACTTGCTTTAAAATACCAGTTACCGGTTCGGAACAATGCTGATTATGAACAAGATCACTGTATGCCACAACGCTTCGAAACAAATTTTGATGCAGTGGCTTTGGAGCCTGAGCACCGATTAAAGCAATACTTTAAGAATCTTTTGATGGATCTACAGTCTTATGGTTCTTTAGAGATTATGTGTCATCCCGGTTATATTGATCAAGATCTTTTAGAAGGTTCCTCTTTGCAAGAGACCCGTGCCCGTGTTGCTGAGTTTTTACAAAATTCAGATTTTAAAGAATTCTTGTTGCAAAGTAACGAGATTTCTTTGTGTCATTTTGGAGACTTAAAAAATGAAAAAACTCAATAAAAACTTAGAAAACTTTGCCCAAATGTTGTTAAAGCCACTTTTTGTCATGGGTATTTTGGGTATCATCATGACCTTTTTGGCCATGATGATGAACATTCAAACACTGAAGCCCCTTGCTTTGCTTTTGTATCAAAGTTTATCTTTATATGTTTTACCGAATATTTCTATCCTTTTCCTTCTAGGAATCGTTGCTTTTTATCTTGAAGACGATCATGTGGAATCAATGTTCATCGCTTTTTTTGCCTACCTTGTTTTTTTGGGAACACATCACCTTTTCCTGGGAGAAGCTCTTTTAAAGCAAAAAATACTTGGGATTGAAGTGAGTCAAATGGGGCTTTTTCCTGTCGTTGTATTGGGCTTTTTCTTAGCCAAATTAATTTCAAAGACCAAGGATATCCAGTTTCATCCTTATTTAAGACCTTTTGAAGGCTTGGCCTTTTCCACAATTTTAAGTTTCTTACTTGCTGCTTTATTCGGATTTTCAACGGCAAAACTTTGGCCCATTCTACAAGTGCAAATCATTAAAGTTTCTGAATTTTTGCTTCGTGGAGCTTCGATTTCAGCCTTCGCTTATGGTTTTCTCAATAAGCTTTTGCTTCCTTTTGGATTACACCATTTGCTGTGGATTCCAATTCAGTGGGGGAGCATCGGTGGAACATTCACAAGTGATACCTTGGCATATCAAGGTGCTTACAGCATTTGGCTAGCACAATTGTCGCAAGTTCATGATATCCAAAGTTTTCATCCATCGCTGCAATATCTTCGTGATTTTTCTTATCTCGCTTTACCAATCGGTGCAGCTTTAGCGATTTATCACACAAGTTCTGATCGCGATAGAAAGGAATTAAAGAAAGATTTGTTGCCTGCAGTTTTTTCTGCTTCTTTGGCCGGGGTGACAGAGCCCATTGAATTTCTTTTTCTAGCAAAATCTAAAAACTTATGGCTTGTTCATGCTAGTTTGTCCGGTTTAGGTTTTGCTTTGGCGGAAGTTCTTCAAGTTCAAATGGAAATCAGTACGCTTCCCCCTTTAGTGATGAATATCTTGTTACTGCCTCCTCGCTTATCGAAGCCATTTCGTTTTTTATTGATTTTGCTTATTTTAATCTTGCTTGAATACCTCCTTTTTATCTGGATTATTCGCAAAGATCAAATTTCTTTTGCAAAGACAGTTGATATGGAAAAAGATACGAACTATGATCGATTGCTTGCAGCATTGGGAGGAAAGCAAAATATCAAGCATCTAGGGAATTGTTATACTCGTCTTCGGATTGAAGTTTATGATGAAGAGAAAATAGATCCTTTAATCCTAAAAAGCTTACCTAGCAAAGGATTTGTTCAGAAAGATAATCATGTTCAAATTGTCATAGGTACAAGAGTTCAAGAAGTTCGAGAAAGCTTGGAAAAACATTTGAAATAAAAGATTTTGCCAAGTAAAGATATTTTTGCTATAATGGTAAACGTTTTGAATATCAAACCATTGAATAAGTTTATAATCTCCTTTAAAAGGGCACATTGTGAAACCGCTCACAATGTGCCCTTTTTTTTATGAAAAAGAAGCGTAAATAGAAGGGCTTAAAAAGCATTGAAATTCTTGCTTTAGGCCCTTTTAATCGATAAGTTTAATGTAGAAGTAGATGTTGAATAGGGTCGTCTATTCAACTTTGAGGAGGTATTTATGGGTAGGAAAAAATGGAATATCTTTTTAGCAGCTTTGATGATTTTAAGCTTGTTTCCAGTGCGTTCGTATATGACGCAAGCGGAGACGGTTGTTGAAGATGGTTTAACACTATCAAAAGATGCGAAGCGTGTGGAAGGAAAATTAAATCAGTGGGAGGTGAATCTTGAAGTAGAATACGAACCTGAGAAGCCGAAAAAGGATGTCATGATTATTGTTGACCAATCAGGCAGTATGCGTGCAACAATTCCGGGATCGGATGAGACACGAATGGATGTAGCGAAGCAATCAGCCATAGATTT
>JASLJD010000151.1 GCA_030152625.1 Erysipelothrix sp. | reverse complement strand
ACCGGCCAAGGTATCAAAGCGCGTATATGATTATATACGTCCTCTACATCCTGTTCGAACTTAATTTTTTCATGCTTACGACGAATAATCGGAGCAAAACTCACTTCCTCTTCATTTTGAGCAACAGCTTCCAATTCACCTTTCAAGTAAGCTTTCAAATCGCGTTGAATGAGTTTTCTTGAAGCTTCCATCAGTTTAGCTTCAAGATCACCCATGGTATCTTCATGATCAACGAGCACTTTTTCCTTCGCAATCATTGCTCCAGAATCCATGCCTGCATCCATTTCCATCAGTGTTACACCACTTTCCTTTTCACCATTGAAAATCGCCCAATGGATCGGTGCACCGCCACGATATTTTGGTAATAAGGATGCATGCACATTGACTGCTCCCAAACGCGGAATATCCAAGATTTCTTGTGAAACAATTTGACCATAAGCACAAGTAACGATCACATCTGGCTTAGCTTCCGCAATCGTTTGGGCATGATCGTTCAGTTTTTCTGCTTGGAAAACTTCAAGCCCTTCCTTTAGAGCCATTTCTTTGACATGAGGTGCCTTCAATTTTCGTTTTCGACCAAATGGTCGATCCGGTTGAGTCACCACCATCACAATCTCATATTCTTCATCTTTTAAAAGTTCTTCTAAAATCACACCCGAAAAAACGGTTGTTCCCATAAACACTACACGCACAATATCACATCCTGTCCATTATTATAGCATGTTCCTTCAAAGAAGACATTTTGTTTTCCCTTATGATATAATGAGGTCATTAGGAGGTGGTTTTATGCCAAATTTAGATAGCCAAATGAAAAGAGCAAAAACAAATCGAAAAAGGGAAAAAAGAAACACCCCTTATAAATCTGGCATTAAAAATACAATAAGACAGCTCGAAAAAGCGTCCGAAATGGGCGATGTCGAGCAAGCAACACTTCTATATAATCGTGCAAATTCACTCCTTGACAAGGCCATGGCCCGAAAGGTCCATCATAAAAACTTTGTCAGACGAAAGAAAGCGAAAGCAGCACAGCTCTTAAATGAAGCTCAGCATGCAAACGCTGTTTAAAGATAAAAGATGCGTAAGATACGCATCTTTTTTATTGACTTATCTCGATGAGCCAAGTCGAAAAGGCAAGATCTTCATCGAATAAACCGCTCTTTACCTTTTGGTCAATCTCCGCTAAGCCATTTAAAAGTTCAATAAAATGATGGGATGCTCGAACTTGGTTTTTCACAAGAAAGAAGACCTGACGCTCTGATAGAGACAGAAGCGATGCGATCGTTTTTTCCCGATAACCTTCTTCATATAGAACCGCAATTTTTAATAAGCGCCTTAAATTACTCGCAAGCAAGCCAGTTAACTGTAAGGCCCCGACACCTTGTATTTTTAAATCGTGATAGATTCGAAAACTTTCTGAACGTTTCCCAGCAGAAACAGCATTACTCAATGCAAAGACATCATCTTCTAAAGGCATTTGCACCAGTTTTTGAATCGATGTCAGGTCAAGTCTTGCATCATCAAGTAAAAGTAATTTATCCAGTTCATGCTGGACACGTAAATAATCATGATTCATTGCTTCTTTAAGATATTGAAAACTTTGACGATCGAGCTTGATGGCTCTTTTTTTTATTTCTTCTTGGAGATAGGCATCAAAACTTTTCTTGTTCGCTTGATCAAGTCGATGAATTTTGCCTTTTTTCTTTAATCTTTTCATCAAACTTGTTGTCATTTTGGGCGCTTTCGTAAAGACAACAAAAAGATAAACTTGATCAGAAACTAAGTCAAGCATCGCTTCAAATTGATCAAGATAACTTTGCTGTTGATCATCAAAATGAAAGACTAAGACAATACGTGGCGAAAAAAGCGAAATCGTTTCAATCGCTTTTTGAAGTTATTCAAAAGAAAAATTGCTTTGACTTGCCCGAAAATGACGACGTTCTGCATCCGACCATCCCTTATCATCGATAGCTTCGTTGATAAATATTTCCGCAGCTTTTAAATCCGCACTTACGACCGTTTCAATCATCTGCTTCACCTTTCCATATTATAGCAAATCCCCCTGCCTTTGTCCTAACAATCCCTATTTTCGGCCACAAATAAAAGCAAATACTGCCCTCTTTTTCCGTCAATAAAGGCAAGGTGTTAAAAGCTTTTAAATTTTTTAAAACCTCAGGATGGGGATGTTGATAAAAGCGAGAAGATGCACTAACAATCCCAAAGCGCGCTTGGACACGAGCAATAAATTGATAATCAGAACTCGTCTTTGATCCATGATGCCCTAATTTCAAAACATCATAAGACCCCAAAGCTTGACGCAAAAGCATTTTCTCTTGACGACGATAAGCATCACCGGTCATTAAAAAACGCCAATTCCACAAAGAAAAGCTCAAGATAAGACTGTTTTCATTCTCATCTTCGAAATTTTTGTCCGACAACAAGATCTCAAAAATCTCATATCGTGGCTGTTTCCTTTCAATCAAATCATTCACTCTAAAATCTTCTAAAATGCTTGCTTTGTTTTCAGAGTGATCCAAATCTTCATGACTGATTAAAAGCGCATCTAATTTGCCAATGCCTTGAGCATGCAAGTCTTTTTTTAACGATGCATAAGCAAAAGCACGGCCCGTATCAAAAAGATAATTTCTTGCTTGGAAAGGAAGAGAGATTAAAGTACTGTCCCCTTGACCCACATCAAAAAAACACACCTTGGCATAAGGAGGGTAAGTATTCCATAAAAAGAGAAACAATAGAAAAATGACTTGCTGTTTCTTATTTCGACACAATCCTAAAATTAAAAACGAAAGGATTGAGATGGAACCATAAACAATCCAAGACGGAAAGAAATCTTCCAAAGCCGGTATCTTCTCAAGAAAAGTAAAGACATCGCTTGTCACAGAAGGAAAAAGAAAAGAAATTGATAACAGAAAAACAAAAAGAATGGCCAGCAGAGAACGAAAACTCAAGATCAAAGGACTCAAAAGATGCCAGCGATGAAATTGATAAAAGATCATCTGCATCTTAAAAAGCTTCGAAGATAAGCATTCATAGCGCATTGAAAGCCTTCTTAAAAGGTAAAATCCTTCATAAATTTGAAAACCTCTGTGACGATATATATGAGGGTAAAGAAAATTCAACACTAAAATACGCTCAAAGGAAGAAAAAGATAAAAACTGTAAGATACTGTGCCAGTAATACAAAGAACGTGGCATTAAAAAACCATAAGCTAAAAAGAACGTCCACATATAAGGCTTTTCATTGAAAGTGAATCTTCGAGATAAGTTGCGAATAAAATACAGAGAAGCCTTAAATAACAAACTGTGATAAAGATCGTATTCTTTTAATGCATTGGAAAAAATAAGTCCGTATGTTTCCGGATTTCTTTGATAAAGATAGCGATGAAAGCTTGGAATACTCAGCAATTTCATCGCGTCCACTTCTTGCATAAAATAATAGCGATATTCTTCTAAAGACTGCGGGCTTTTTCTCGCCTTAAGCAAAACATATCGACCCACAAAAGCTTCACTCTCCCCCTCGAAGGGAAAAGAAGCTCGACTTAAGAATCCTTGGACAAGACAACGGTTTTTCTCACAATATGTCAGCTTCCCAAAAAAATAAGGCATCCAATCAAAGAGAGACCAAGAAAAAAAACAAAGCAGAAGATAAAGAAAAATTCTTTTTCTCGACTTTTCATTACTGCAATATAAGAGAAAAAGAAGCCAAGCTACAAGCATATCTGATCGCTCATCTTCTCCAACTTCTTCTCGCCAATACCTTTGACCTCTAAAAGATCTTCAAGCCGCATAAACGGACCATTTTCTTGACGATAGTCTAAGATCGCTTCTGCTGTTTTCGGACCAATCCCAGGTAGCATCTGTAATTTTTCCTTGTCGGCCTCATTGATTGAAATGCAAGTATCTTCCTTTTGACGAAAACTATAGACAAGCGATTCTTCTAAGTAATCATTTAAATTGAGATGCTTGCTCTCATAAC
>JASLJD010000140.1 GCA_030152625.1 Erysipelothrix sp. | reverse complement strand
ATCGATTTTGATGAGGTCCCTTTTCAAAATCTTGGTGAATATTTTCCAGTAACCATTCTTTTAAAAGATCAAAAAGAACTTAAGCGCATTGTAGGCGAATGGGAACTTGAAGAATTCTTGGATGTTTTAAGAAGGCATAAGCATGAATAAAAAATGGATTCTTTTTTCCTTGTTCTTCATTTTTTGTCTCAGTTTTCAAAATATATCAGCAGAAAATTTGAAAGGAGAAGCCACTTTTTTCTATCATCAACAATGTCAACATTGTGAAAAAGAGATGGATTGGCTCATGGAATTAGAAGAAGAATATCCTGATTTTAAAGTCGAATACTTGAATGTTGAAGAAGAAAAGGCATCTAAACACTTTGAATCCGTCCTTAAAGAATTCGATGTTTCTGTACCACAGGTTCCTTTTTTAGTCTATGAAGAGCAATATTTTCTAGGTTATCTTTCAAAAGATGCTTTTATTGCCGAATACAATCCAGGCTCAGAAAACCCATCCTGTCAAATTGATGATCAAACTTGTCAAAACGAGCAGGAAAGGCCTCTTGCAATGACTGCGATGATTTTCGGACTTATGGATGGTTTTAATCCGTGCGCCATGTGGGTGTTGCTTGTTTTAATGACTTTACTTTTACAAAAAGAGAAGTGGAAAGATGTCTTTCTTTTGGGTGGAACCTTTATTTTTGTCACGGCTGTTTTCTATTATGCGATGTTGAATTCGTGGTTGAATCTCCGTCCTTTTATTCCTTATTTTAAAAGTTTTCAAAAAATCATCGCGATTATTATTATCGCGTTTGCAAGCCACTCTCTCTACAAGCAACAACAAAAAAAGGCTTGTCATATGCGACAAGGCCCAGTTCGTAAAAAAATGATTGAAAGCATTCAAAAAATCGAAGCGCAATCATCACAGTTTCTAGCCCTTTTAGCGATTGCAGCTTTAGCCTTATTTGTAAACCTCTTTGAACTCGCTTGTTCCTTAGGCTTTCCTTTGGCTTTTGTCGAGATCTTAAGTATCCGGGAAATTCAAGGTCTCGAAAAACAGATTTATTTAATGATTTATGTTTTCTTTTTCATTCTTGATGATTTGCTTATTTTAGCCATTGCAGGCATCAAGCATCGTATTAAACCCTTTTCGAGCAAATGGAGTCAAAGAATACAGATTGCGTCATCTTTTCTTTTGCTTGCTTTGGGATTAGTGCTGTTCTTTAAACCCCAATGGCTCTCCTGATAAAGCAGGTCATCGAAAGTAAAAAAGATCCCAAGGGATCTTTTTTGTTTGTTTAAAACATTCTTTAAGAATTATCTACTGATTCAAAGACAAATAAAAGCATCATCGATTTTTACAAAAGAGCAATTAGCTTCTTCAAATATCAGCTCAATGATCTATTGTTCAAATAGTTGTACATAGTAATACCAACCATCATACTTCACAACTGCAGTTCCTAAACCAATATGATATTCCGATAAAATGTTGCTTTTATGGACAGGCGAATTCATCAGTTCTTCGAGCGCTACTTTAGAAGAAGGCTGCCTATAGGCAAAGTTTTCACCGTAGGCTAAATCCGGATTGACAGTCCACCAATCAGAACCATCTGGTCGTGTATGTGATAGATTTCTTGTAATTTCTTCCGCACGAATTCGAGCCGATTCCGCCAATCCTGCGCTCCATCTTAATTCGTCTAAACCCTGTTGTTTTCTTGCTTGGTTAGTGAGATTAAACAATTCCCTTGCCATAGCATCTTGGTACTCAATAACCGGTTTGGGCTCTGGTTTAGGTTTCGATTCTGGCTTGGGTTTCGATTCTGGATTGGGTTTCGATTCTGGCTTGGGTTTCGATTCTGGCTTGGGTTTCGATTCTGGCTTAGGTTTCGATTCTAATTTGGAAGCTGTTTTTTCATCCAGCTTCTTTTCTTTTGGATGGTCCTTTTTAGAGGCTAAGCTCTCTTCTTTGTCTTTTTCTGATTCTTCTTCCACTTTAACAATAAAACTTTCTTGACTTTCATTAGCATGAGCGTCTTTAGCGATGACTTGTACGGGATATTCCCCTGCTTTATCCGTATTAACCTCCCCTTGATATATGAGCTTGAGCTCACCATCAACAGGGTCAAAAGCTGTGATTTTTAAATCCTCAAAACTAAATTGATCTCCTTTTGTAATGCGAATATCTTTAACGCCCTTAATCTTTGGCGATTGTGTGTCTTCGACTTTTACAGAATAATTTAATTTCAAGTCGCCAAAATCACTGTGTGTGAAAAGAATTTCTTGCTTAAAAGAGCCGATTTTACTGGTGTCGACGTCTAAATCAAGAGGGTTTTTTACTAACAATTCAGTAGGATGTGACAGCTTAGCTTTCATGCCGTATTCAAAGATTGGATTGAAATCATCACTTTTTTCCATTCGTTCAATGTACTCATTCATATCTGATTTCTTTTTTAATTCACTGCGCTGTTTTAAATGGAAAGAGTAGCCTGTAAGCCCAATAAAACTGATCAGCGATAAGATGGCAAGCGTAAGCAAGACCTTTTTATTTTTATCGACAATGTATTTCCTTTTCTTGATATAAATACAGCTAAGAATA
>JASLJD010000122.1 GCA_030152625.1 Erysipelothrix sp. | reverse complement strand
TGATAATCGGTGTCTATTTAGGATCACTGATAGGTTTTTGGGATGCAGCTTCTGTGAGCAGTTTATTTGCTGCTCTCTTTGGTACTGCCTTGGCTCCAATTGCCGGTGTTTACGGACCTTTTATTGGGATGCTTGTTGGTTTTATGAATGCATCCTTGGTTCTGAACATTGCTTTTCTTCATGGTGGTATGAATCTTTATAATACGGGTTTTTCCGTTGGCTTGCTTGCGGCTGTTTTTGTACCCATCTTGGAATTTTTCTCGAAACGATCTCCATACAAAACGAAAGATCTTTAAATGAATTTTTCTGGGATGTGATGTGCTATACTTGTGATGGTGAGTGAAGGTGGGAAACTATGTTAAAGAAGGAAAGACAAGTGCAAATTTTAGATATATTGGATGAAAAAACTTTTGTGAAAGTCGAAGAATTATCAGACGCTTTGGGTGTATCTGAAGTAACGATTCGGCGAGATATCAGTGAGTTGTCCCAAGAAAACAAATTGATTAAAGTTCATGGAGGTGCACAAAAAAAGCGTCGAAAAATAAAAGATACCGATTTGTCTTTGCGAAATGAACAGAACATTAAAGAGAAAAAAAAGATCGCGGAGAAAGCTGCGGCTTTGCTTGAGCCTGGCCAGACAGTTTACTTAGATGCAGGGAGTACTTGTGCCGTTTTGATTCCTTATTTAGAAGGAAAAGATCTTCGTGTCTATACACACGGTGTTCACCATTTAGATGCGCTTTTACGCCATAATATTGAGACTTATCTTATTGGGGGTAAGCTTAAAGCAACAACACTTGCTGTGGTAGGATCTTTAAGTCAACGTTATTTAGAGGATATGAGCTTTGATCTTGCTTTTATTGCCTTCAATGCTTATCATGATGACTTTGGTTATTCGACACCGGATGAAAGCGAGGCTATGATGAAGGCCGCGGTAATTCGACAGAGCAAGCAAGTTTATTTTTTAGGTGATCAATCAAAGTTTGGTCAGCGGGCGGGAGTTCACTTTGCTCATGCTAAAGATGGGATCTTAATCAGTGATTAATAGGAGCTCAGCTCCTTTTTTATTGTTCGCAAATGAACGAATTTGAACGATAATGCTTGATAACGCTTACAGATGTGCTAGAATAAGGGTAAGAAGAAGGGGAGGGAGGTAAAAATGATTTATATTGTGAATTTAAATCCATCGATTGACTATCATATGTATCTTGATTTTTTTGAACGCGATCAAACCAATCGTTCTCAAAATGAAGCGATTCATATTGGTGGTAAAGGGATCAATGTTGCCACTGTATTAAATAATTATGCTGTGGATAGTGTCTTGACTGGCTTTCTGGCTGGCTTTACTGGTGACTATATCGAAGAAAGTCTCAAAAAAAAGCCATTTATCGAGCAAGGTTTCATTCGTGTGGAAGGTTTGACACGTATTAACTTGAAACTTCAAGAAAGAGAAAGTGAAAGTGAAATCAATGCTCGGGGACCTCAAGTGAACGAAGCCGATATATTAAGGATAGAAAAGCTTTTAGAGCAAGTGAAAAAAGGCGATATCTTGGTCTTGAGTGGGAGTATGTTAGATGGGATAGAAAGAGATTGGTACCTTCAGATCATTGAAAAAGCATCGAAAAAAGGGGTTCGTGTTTTCTTTGATTATGCTTCCTCTCTTTTGAAATCATCTTTAAAGAAAGGGGTTTATTTAATTAAACCCAATAAAGATGAGTTTGAAACGATGATGCGAAAGACTTATGAGGATGATGCAATGATGATCAAGGATGCAAGTGATTTAATGCAAGCTCATCCTGAAAGTCGAATGATTTTATCCCTGGGGAGTGAGGGGGCTTATTACTTTTATCGGAAAGAAATTTTTTATATTCCTGCTAGAGATGCGGAGCCGATCCATACTGTGGGTGCAGGGGATTCCATGGTTGCCGGTTATATCTATGCTTACATCCAAAACAAGTCAAGAAAAGAATGTTTCAAGCATGCGGTTGCCAGTGCCAATGCCAGCATTTTTTCCGAAGATTTAGCACGCAAAGAGGACTTATACCGATATTTAGATGAAATAAAGATCGAGGAGGTTCTAGAATGAACTTAGAAAGAATTTTTAAGAAAGATTACATGGATTTGGATTTTCATGCACAGGATAAAGAGATGGCCATTAAAAAACTAGCGCAAGCTATTGCGAAGAAAAGTCAGGTCGATGAGAAGCTTCTTTTTAAACGTTTAAAAGAACGCGAAAAAGTGAGTACTACAGGGGTTGGCAATGGTATCGCGATTCCCCATGCAGCGATTTCAGGCATCGATGAGCCCATGGTTTATTATGCTCAAAGCAGTTTAGGCGTTGATTTTGAGAGCATGGATGATCAAGCAGTTTACCACTTCTTTTGCATTGTCGTTCCAGAGGGTAAAGAAGATCAACATCTAGCTATTTTAGCGGATTTATCCAAACGATTGATGCATCAAGAGACGGTTGATAAACTGAATCAAGTCGAAAGTTTTTCTGATTTGATGGCTGCCTTAGAAATGAAAAGTCATCAGACAGAAAAGCATGAGCATTATGATATTTTAGCTGTGACAGCTTGTGCAACAGGCATTGCGCATACTTACATGGCCCAAGAGAAACTTGAAATGACGGCTGAAGCGATGGGTAAAACAATTAAAGTTGAAACCAACGGTTCTTCTGGAGTTCAAAATCGTTTAAGCCAAGATGAAATTGAAAAGGCAGATGCGATTATTATAGCTGCCGACATTAAAGTTGAGATGGAACGTTTCTCAGGAAAGAAATTGATTCATGTACCTGTTGCAAAGGCAATTCATGAACCAGAAAAACTGATTGAAGATGCCTACAAGGCGCATGTATATCAGGCGCAGGCTTCATCTGAAATAAGCTCTTCTCCATCCGAGCAAGGACTGTATGGTCATCTTATGAGCGGGATTTCTTATATGCTTCCCTTTGTAGTAGGGGGCGGAATTCTGATTGCTCTCTCGTTTCTTTTTGATCAATTATTAGGAATTCCTGAAGCAAAGCTTGCGAATTTAGGTTCGTATAACCGTTTTGCAGCTTCCTTGAATCAAATAGGGGGAATGGCTTTTTCTTTTATGCTCCCTGTTTTAGCGGGATACATTGCTTATGGAATTGCTGATCGTCCTGGTCTTGTTTTAGGTTTTGTGGCTGGTGGTCTTGCCAATGCAGGTGGTGCTGGTTTTCTAGGAGCTTTAATCGGTGGTTTTATTGCTGGTTTTGTGATGAATTTTGTGAAGAAAAGTTTCGCGTCGATGCCAGCGAGCTTTGATGGTATTAAGACGATTTTGCTTTATCCTGTCATTGGTCTTGTGATCGTCGGTTTTCTTATTCTTCTTTTAAATGTACCGATGAAATGGATCAACGATGGTCTTAATCAATTTCTTGCTAATTTAAGTGGTACGAATGCCGTTCTTTTAGGGTTCTTGCTAGGGGGCATGATGGCCTTGGATCTGGGTGGTCCAGTGAATAAAGCCGCTTATGTTTTTGCAACAGGAACCCTTGCAGCGAGTGAAGGTCAAGGTTCTGCAATCATGGCGGCTGTTATGGCAGCAGGGATGGTTCCACCGCTTGCCGTTTTCATCGCAACCAAAGTGCGACCACAATTATTTACAGAAGAAGAGCGTCAAGCAGGAAATACGAACTTGGTATTAGGGGCATCTTTTATTACAGAAGGTGCGATTCCTTTTGCCTCCAAAGATCCTGTTCGTGTGATTCCAAGTTATGTGCTTGGCTCGGCTTTAACGTCTGCGCTCATTATGTTGAGCCAAATTACAGTTAATGCACCACATGGGGGTATCTTTGTCATCTTTCTTGTTTCCAAGCCTTTACTTTATCTTTTATATATTATCTTGGGTTCTTTTGTCAGTGCAGCCTTGATGACTTTTTTCCTAAAGGATAAATCT
>JASLJD010000089.1 GCA_030152625.1 Erysipelothrix sp. | reverse complement strand
AAAGCATCGTAATCTTGAATAATGGACATCAAAGCTTCTTTAACCTCTTTTTCATTTTTTAAAGGGATGTCTGTCTCTTTAGCAATCGTTTCAACATAAACAAGTGCATTATGAGGGTCAAGCCATGTATGGGGATCTTCTTCTAAAGTAGGAATATCTTGAGAAACGGCAAGGGCTTGGCTTCCTTCTTTCATCATCGCTTCATCAAACCAATATTCTAAACCTTTACCATGATAGATAAAATAATCCGCTTCAGCTATGGCTACTCTTTCTTGGGGGCTGAGTTCAAAATCATGGGCATCGCCCTTCATCAAAACGGGATAAGTTTCATCACTTAAACTCTGCATTAAACTTTGTATGGGATAAAAACTGGTGATAATTTCGTGTTCTTCAGTTTTTTGACAAGCCATTAATAGAAAAAGACTGAGAAAAACAATCATCATTTTTTTCATTGTACACCCTCCTATTTGCAAATCTTTTGCATTTACATTATACTTCTTCGACCAAGATTGTCAAATGATATGAAAAAAGGAGCTCGCCAAGCTCCTTAAAATGAAGTATTTTCACAATTCTTCAATGATGAGTGAATAAGCAATGGCACCATTTTGTGCTTCAATTTCTAGGCAATCTGCTTGATAACGAAAGCTTCTATGGGCTTCATAAAAAGATTGCCCGTTAATTTTGAGATACGAAGCAATGTAATCCGTTTGACCAAAGCGAAGTTTTTGTTTGGAGGCATAAGTAATTTGATATTTCTTGTCTGGCTTGAGTGGATAACGCTTTTTTTCATTTTTAGCCAGCACTTGCTTATCCGTTTGAAGTGATTTTTGTTTCCCTAGATAATCTAAAATAGATAAAGGTTTGCCATAGCCAATTTCATAATCATGTTTCTCAGCATAGCAACTGTGAAGAAGATGAGCTTTAATGTCCCATGCATTCATTTGAGGATGCAGGGCCCAAAATTCCGCGGCCCATTTCGCAATCATTGGATTCGCAAAGCTGGTGCCGCTGGCCTTGCGATAACCACCTGTGCTAGCCCAGGCTTGAATGGGCTTGACAACCAGTTCCTCATCTTCGTAATAAGCATCTCCACCATAATATGCACAGTCGGGACGTGCAGTCGAATAAGGACCCGGCCCCATGCGAGCAAAGAGGCTTCGTTTCTGATTGATGCGGTTGATGGATGTTACAATGATTGCTTCTTGGGAATCTGCGCCTGCCACGAGAGGCGATGATTTTTGCTGAAAATCGAAATCATTGGCCGCTGTTTTAAAAATAATGATGGAGTGTTTTTGTTGAAGATAGTCAAGGACTTGCGCAAAATAGGAAACACGGTCAGGACGAATAGCTTCCGAAACACTGAGAGATAGATTCCATATTTTTATTTCAAGATGATCTTCTATGACACGGAAAATATTTTTAACAAGAAAATACTCATCGGCAGACTGATCTTCCAAAACCACAAAACTCTCAATCATAGCCCCTGGCGCAAGATGAAGCGGATCCCTTTGCCAAATTCTTGACGCAATGAAAGTACCGTGTGTGGGATTTTGAGAGGGCTCTCTTTGTTTGAGAAAAGCCCTTGCTTCTGGAAAGGCTTTAACACCTGCATCCAAGAGAGCAATTTTAATGCCCAAGGGGTGCGCTAAAACTTGAGGAAAAAAACGCTCATCTCCTAAAGCTTCGTGATTTTGAAAATGTGTGCTTTGTGGCGATGCTTCTAGGCGTAGGTAAGCAATCTTTTCTAAATTTTCTTTATCTTCGACATCAATATTTTGCAAATACCAAAAGGGGAAAAATTCAAAAAGTGGGTAGCGAAAAAAATCAATCGATCGATTTCTTAGCAAAGTTTCCACTTTTTCTATTTTTCGGGGATTGAGACACTCAAGTTTATAAGTCATTTTCCCTCTCCTTTCATAAAAGAAGGATGCATATGCATCCTTCTTGTTTATTTCTTAAGTATATCCTTGGCTTTTCCTTCAATATCTTTAAGGCCTTTTTTAGCCTTGTCACCAATGTTTTTCGCACCTTTTTTCGTTTTTTCTTCAAGTTCTTTGGCTTCGCGTTTGGCTTTTTCACCGAGTTCTTTTGCTTTGTCGCTGATTTTCTCAGTACCTTCTTCTACTTTTTCTTTGCCTTCTTCGACGCCTTTTTCGATTTTTTCTTTACCTTCTTCGAGGTTTTCCTCAACTTCTTTACTTACTTTTTTGCCAGTTTCTTCGACATTATCTTTCACTTCTTCAACTTCTTCTTTACCTTTATTGAGGGCACCCTGTACTTTATCTTTGATATTCATATGTATTACCTCCTTAATATTATTATACATGAATTAAAAACAATGCGTGAAAGATATGCCCTTAATTTTTAAATAAAAAAGGAAGGGCACCCTTCCTTCATAAAATATTTTTAAAAAGTTCTCTTGGAACATTGTCTTCTCTCTGTAAATTATTTGATTCCTGTAAATGCAATGCCTTTGGTAAAGTATTTTTGGAAAAATAAGAAAATTAAGAATGTTGGAATAAAGGATAGAAATGATCCAGCCATGGTAACACCAAAGTTTCCTTCTTTTGCAAGAAGTGAGGCGAGACCAACTGTAATTGGATACATGTCTTTGCTGGTTGTGAAAATCAGTGGATTAAAAAGGTTGTTCCACGCACCAACAAAGGTAAAGGTTCCTACCGTAGCAATAACAGGTTTGGATAATGGGAGCATGATTTGAAAGAAAATGGTTAAATCGCTCGCTCCATCAATTTTAGCCGACTCTTCAAGAGACATCGGTATTTGTTGCATGAACTGTCGAACGAGAAAGACTCCCATAATCGACCAGAGAGCAGGTACAACGAGCGCCAATCTTGTGTTAATCCATCCCATTTTTGAAAACATAATATATTTAGGGATGATCAATACTTGACTTGGCACCATAATAACAGACATCATTCCCCAGAAAAGAAATTCTTTGGCAAAGAAATCTTTTCGTGCAAAGATATAGCCAAGAATGGCTGCAAAGAACATTTGTGAAAATGTTGGAATAACAGAAATAATGACTGAGTTAAACAGCCAAACAAAAATATCAGAATATTCGCGAATATAACGAAAATTATCCAGTGTCAGTGGATAGCGGGCAGCCCATGTAAAAGGGTTTCCGATCGGTACTTGCATTTTTAGAAACGCTCCAAAGACCATCACAACAAACGGTATGAGGAAGGTGATCCCCATAATTGTCAAGATTACGAGCGTTCCTAAGGATGTTTTATCACGTTTCATAATTGCCTCCTACTAAACATAATTCACTTCGCCACCAAGGTATTTTCTTTGTATTAATGTAATAATTAAAATAAAGAAAAATAAAATATAAGCTAAGACACTTGCGTAGCCAAAGTTGTTTGCCACAAAACCTTGTTGGTATAAGTGATAAACAATGGTACTTGTTGCATAATTCGGACCACCACTTGTCAGCAAGTGCGCTGAGTCGAAAATTTGGAATGAACCAATGGTTGTCGTAATCGCAACATAAAAGTGGATTGGAAGCAATAATGGCATCGTTATCGAAAAGAACTGACGAAACTTGCCTGCTCCATCGATTTCAGCGGCCTCATAAACATCATCAGGAATTCCTTGCAAACCAGCATAGTAATAAATCATTGTATTCCCGACGACTTTATAAATCGAAAGCCCTGCTAATACTTTCAGGGCTTGTTTTGAACTCGAAAGGAACAGCTGTTCTTTTTTGCCAAAGAGTGCGAGGAACTGGTTAACCAGTCCCACGCCATCCCCTTTGAACATCCATTCCCAAATACCGGAAATAACAACAAATGAAGTTACGACTGGTAAGAAGAAAATCCCTTTAAAGAACGTTGCAACACCATTTCTTTTCACCGAATGGATCAGAGTTGCGAAAAGCAATCCTAAAGCCATGGTCGGTAAAATGTAATACAAAGAAAACTTAAAGGTGTTAATAATCGATTTGTGGGCGACTGTATCACCTAAAAACCTTTTCCAGTTTCTTAAACCAACAAAACTGGGTTCTCCGATAATCGGCCATTTCAAAAAAGTAATAAC
>JASLJD010000084.1 GCA_030152625.1 Erysipelothrix sp. | reverse complement strand
CATAAAATAATAACGATATTCTCCTAAAGAATGTGGGCTTGTTTTCGCCTTAAACAAAACATAACGTCCAATCAAAGCTTTACTGTCCCCTTCATAGGGAAAAGAAGCACGACTTAATAATGCTTGGACAACACAACGATTTTTCTCACAATATCTTATTTTTCCAAAAAAATAAGGTATCCAATCAAAGAAAGACCAGGAAAGTAAACAAAGAAAAAGATAAACAAAGATTCTTTTTTTAGACTTTTCATTGCTGCAGTAGAGAAGAAAAAGAAGCCAAACTACAAGCATATTTGATCGCTCATCTTCTCTAACTTTTTCTCGCCAATGCCTTTTACCTCTAAAAGGTCTTCAATCCGCATAAAAGGACCGTTTTCTTGACGATAATGAAGGATGGCTTCCGCTGTTTTCGGACCGATACCAGGAACCATTTGTAATTTTTCAAGGTCCGCCTCATTAATTGAGATACAGGTGGCGTCCTTTTGACGAAAACTGTAGACAGCCGCTTCCTCTAAATAATCATTTAAATTGAGATGACGGCTTTCATAACGTTCCGTATCGATAGCAAGTTCTTCTAATAAGTCTTTGACTTGGCTGTAGGCAGGCATTTTGACCAATTTTTGTTTTTCATCAATATGAACCTGAATGGTCAAATCTTCTGCTACACTTTGCAATGGGCGCATACTTTTTGATAGATAATAAGCAAAAATGACGAAAAAACAAAAAAGGGATAAAAAAACTTGGCGCATTGTATCACCAAGTTTAATTATCCACTTTTTTTTATTTTACCTTAAGAATTTTTACTTGATAAGGTTCTTCAACTTCAACCGTTACGGTGTCCCCTTCGCTTGCATCAAGCATCGCTTTTGCTAAGGGGGAGACATTCGACAAGCGACCATTTTCTGGATCTGCTTCAACCGATCCAACTATTTGAAAAGTTTCTTCCTCTTCAATACCATAGTCATAAATGGTTACTTTTGCCCCTAGACCAACCCGGCGGTGTTTATTGTTTTTACTCTCATCAATTAAAACAACATTTTCAATGGTCTTTTCAAGTTCACGAATTTTCGCCTCAACGCGAGCTTGACGATCTCTTGCTGCATCATAGTCTGCGTTTTCGGATAAGTCACCCTGTGCTCGGGCTTCTTTTAATTCTTCAATGACATCCGGTCTTTCCACTTCAATCATATGACGAAGTTCACGATTTAACTCATCAAGACCACTCTGTGTTACTGGTATCTTTTCACTCATTTAAATCACCTCTGATTTTCAATTATACCATAGTGCTATCAAGGATACTACTGATCTTGGTTGTAAGAAGATCAATCGCAACTTTATTGTGGGCCCCTTCCGGAATAATGATATCGGCATAGCGCTTAGAGGGCTCAACAAATTGCTCATGCATGACACGAACGGTGTTCATGTACTGATCGATCACATGATCTAAACTGCGTCCTCGCTTATTCACATCACGAATCAAGCGTCGGATAAAACGAATATCCGCCGGCGCATCCACAAAAACTTTGATGTCAAGTAATTCACGTAAACGCTCATCATCGAGAGTCATAAGACCTTCTAAAACGACGACATCACTGCAAGGAATATGCTCCCGATAATCACTGCGCGTATGATGCATAAAATCATAGACCGGTTTATCGATGGCTTGCCCTTCTTTTAAACGCTGGATATCTTCTACCAACAAATCAATATCAAAAGCAAAAGGATGATCGTAATTTGTTTTTAAACGTTCTGCCATCGGCACATCACTTTGATCTTTATAATAATCATCCATCCGAATAATGGCCACTTTTTGTGTTTTGCCGAAATGTTCTTTCAATTTCTTAGCAATGCTTGTCTTCCCAGAAGCACTTCCACCTGCGATTCCTATTACAATTGCTTTCATCTTGCTAGCCTCCTAATATCCTAATAGTTCCTTACGAACTCTTTCATGTTCACGATAGGTTTTTTGATAATAAACCCCACCATCTTTTTTGTGATAGACATCCGCAATGAAAAATAAATAGTCATTGCGATCATAATCTAAGCTTGCTTGTAAAGCTCTGAGCGATGGATTCAAGATCGGGCCGGGTGGTAAGCCTTTGTGACGATAGGTGTTATAAGCTGAATCAATTTGATTGTTTTCAGCCCGCTCACAATCTTCCCAGTTTTCAAAATCATACAAAGCATAGCAAATCGTTGGACTGGCTTCTAATTTCATCCCTTTTTCCAAACGATTCATGAATACACCCGCTACTTTTCGCATGTTTTCAAGATCCGATGCTTCATACTCCACAATCGAAGCAAAGGTGAAAAGTTCATGACTTGAAAACGATGTTTTTTTCAAATCTTTTTCAATCATTTTATACTTGGACAATGTGTTGTCTAGAATATACTCTGTAACCGCCTTTTCATCGTCAGCAGGACTTAAAAGATAAGTATCGGGGTACAAGTAGCCCTCAAGAAGAACACGTGCGTCTTTCTGCTTTAAAACCTCATTGGTCAAAAAAGGATATTTTTCTTGAAGAGACTGAAGATACTTACGATTATTCCATAGTTTTAAATACGCTTTTTCATCATGCCCCAAGCTTTCGGCTAAAGTCTCTGCGGCATCTTTGGCCCAAAAACCTTCCGTTAAACGAACTTCAACCAAAGTTAAACCATTGCTTGAATTGGAGAGGAATGCCAAAACTTCTTGACTTGTCCAGCTTCGATCCAAAGGATAGACCCCCGTATAAACTTCATCATAGCCGCCTAATTTGGCTTGAATGCGCGTGAAAAAAGAAGAGCGAATAAAGCCTTCCTCTTCAAGTCTTTCCAAAACCTGTCGGGCTGAATAATCTTCCTCACTGACCACAAAGTCTCCAATCTCGCTTTTGTCTTGTGGCGCTGACAATTGTCTTGCGACAAAAAGAAAACTTAGCACAAGCACGATCAGTGCAATGCTAAGGACTTTCTTATGCTTGCTCTTCATGTTTTATCACAAAGGCCGAAAAGACTTCTTCAATCATTGCCCACTCTTTTTCATCTTCAATG
>JASLJD010000075.1 GCA_030152625.1 Erysipelothrix sp. | reverse complement strand
TAAAGAATCATCGTTATATGAGGCCGCATATGAGTTGTTTGTGAATAAAGGAGTCCAATCGACTTCCATTTCAGCGATTGCGAAAAAAGCAGGTGTTGGTAAGGGAACGTTCTATCTTTATTTTAAAGATAAATATGACTTACTCGAACGCATTGTCATTCGTAAAAGCACTGAAGTTTTACAAAGAGCTCACGATGCCATGCTCTTAAGGGCGCCTCAAAATTTAAAAGAAGAAATCACTTATTTTATTGATGAAATACTTCTTGAACTTGATCGTGAACCTCTTACTTTAAAGCTTATTCATAAGAATTTATCTTGGGCTTTACTGAAAGAAGCGGTTTATGACTATGATGATCTTTCTGCTGTGCAAAAAATGTTTCACCGGCTTTATGAGGATGAAGATATGCCAGAAACAGAAATTACCTATCGTTTATATTTGGTGATTGAACTCACTGGTTCTGTGGCTTATAACACCATTCTTCATAAACAGCCTTCTTCCCTTTCGGATATTAAACCTTTGCTGCTGGAAAGCATATGGAAGATGATGGAGTGATTGAATGAAAAATCATATTAATGATCGTCTCGGAGCATGGGTAACCCGTCATAAGAAAACAATTCTTATTGTGGCAACCTTGCTTCTTCTACCTGCCTATTACGGTATGAAGACGACTGGAATTAATTATGATATTTTGACATATCTTCCGGACAATCTTGAGTCTGTACAAGCACAAGAACTGATGTCGGACGCTTTTGGAAGCGCTGCGACGGGGATGCTTGTAGTGGAAGACTTAGAAGTCCGTGAAGTCAAAAAATTAAAAGATGCGATTGAGGAAGTAGAAGGTGTAGAGAATGTTATTTGGAAAGATGACCTCGTTGATTTGAGTATTCCCAATGACTTCTTACCTTCAAGTTTTCAAGATCTTATGTTTAGAGAAAATTCAACTTTGATGATTATTAAGTTTGATGAAGGGTCTTCAGATCCTCTTACACACGAAGCCATTTCAGATATTCGTAGCATGCTTGATGAAAAGTCCTTTTTAAGTGGCATGGCTGCGATACTTAAAGATACTAAAGAGCTGGCTGATGAGCAGACACCGCTTTATGTTGCACTTGCGATTGTTTTGGCCACCATTGTTTTGGCTTTATCGCTTGAGTCAACGGCCGTTCCTTTTATTATTTTGATCAGTATTGCTTATGCAGTTCTGTTCAATTTTGGAACCAATCGTTTCATGGGGAAAATATCCTATGTTACTCAGTCGTTAGCGGGAGTTCTTCAACTCGGGGTAACTTTAGACTATTCGATTTTTCTTTATCACCGTTATGAGGAAGAACGTCGTCATCATGATGATATTGATGATGCGATGGCGATTGCGATATCCAGTACTGCCGATTCGATTGTGGGAAGTTCTCTTACAACCATGGCGGGCTTTTTAGCGATCGGCGCGATGGAATTGGGTATTGGTCGTGACATTGGCTTTGTGATGGCTAAAGGAGTCTTGTTAGGTGTTGTATCTGTTCTAACTGTTTTACCATCCTTTATTCTTGTTTTTGATAAAGTGATTCACCGCTTTTCACACAAAACGATTCTCCCTGATTTCAAACATCTCGCGAATTTTGTGACAAAACACGCGACAGCGCTCTTGCTTTTAGCTGTTTTGGTTTTAGTGCCAAGCTATCTTGCTCAAAACAATAACGATGTTTACTATAACTTGGATGAGTCGTTACCTGACGATATGGAATCGGTTGTTGCTTTTCGAAAATTGAAAGATGATTACAACATGATGACAACGCATATTGCCGTTGTACCCAAAAGTCTCGATGCTGCCAGTGTGAATCATATGATCCATGAAATTGAAAAAGTCGATGGGGTCGAAAATGTTTTGGCTTACCAAAAACTTGTTGGGCCTTTAGTACCGGATCATTTCGTACCGGATGCTTTAAAAGACACTTTCGAAGCTGAAAATTATCGTCGAATTCTGATTAATTCAGAATATAAATCCGCAACCGATGAGGAAAACCAACAAATCGAAAAAATTGAAGCAATCACCAAATCTTATGATGAGGGCATTATGCTTACAGGGGAAGGGGTCTTGACAAAAGATCTCATAGAACTTGCAGATCAGGACTTTAAACGCGTGAATGGTCTCAGTATTGCTGCGGTTTTTGTTATTATCATGTTTGTCTTCTCTTCTTTAGCGATTCCAATTCTACTTATCTTATCGATCATGCTTGCGATTTTCATCAACATGTCGATACCTTACTTTAAAGCGGAGGCTATTCCGTTTATTGCGGGTATTGTGATTGGCTCGATTCAGCTAGGTGCGACAGTTGACTACGCTATTTTACTCACAACACGTTTCCGTGAGGAACTTGCTAAACATGATGAAAAACTCGATGCAATGCGTGTTTCAGTAAGAGAATCGGCTAAATCCATTACAACATCAGGCATGGCATTTTTTGCCTCAACAGTTGGGGTTGCATTAATTTCAGATATGGAACTGGTGAAAAGCTTAAGTGGAATGATAGCGAAAGGTGCATTGATATCAACCATCGTTATATTACTGGTTTTACCAGGTGTTTTATTAGTATCTGAAGGCTTAATTGCGAAAACAACTCGCAATTGGCCACAAAAGGAGGTTCATTAAGCATGAAGAAACAATTGATAAATATAACACTTGTCATGACTTTGATTTTCAGTCAAGTCACGTATATTAATGCAAGCGATAAAAAAGAAATCACAAAAGAAGAAACGATTTATGTAAGCATGGATGAAAACGGACAGAGAGAAAAAAGCAGCGGAAGCATTCATATTTACAGTGATCAAAAACTTGGGACAATTCAAGATAAAAGTCAACTTGAAGATATCCAAGTTATCTCAGAAGTTAAAGACTTCACGCAAAAAGGAGAGACCATCACTTGGGAACATGATGACAAGCATCTTTATTACCAAGGAGATTATAAAGGAGAACTCCCAGTAAGCTATCAAATCAAATACTTCTTAGATGGTGAAGAAGTTCAAGCGCAAGAAATCTTGGGCCAAGAAGGGCAATTGAAAATAGAAATAGATTCCTTCAATCATCATCGTGAGAAAATAAGCGTTGATGGGAAAGAAAAATCCCTCTATGTACCTTATCTTGTCGCAGGTTTAGTTCCGTTGGATAAAAATCATTTTCACTCCGTAACACTTGATCAAGGAAAACTTGTCAGTGATGGTAATCGTGATTATGTTCTTTATTTGGCGATGCCAGGGATGAAGGAGAACTTTGATCTTGATTTCTCAGAAAAAATGAAGATCGAAGCCAAAACTCAAGACTTCAAAATGGATTCGATGTATTTCTTTGCCATTCCATTTGATGAAGATTTAGACTTAGACTTGGACTTAGATCTTGATTTAGATCTCGAAGAGTTCGATGATATTAAAGAAAAAATCGAAGAAGGTTTCAATCAATTAGAAGATGGAACAAAAGCTCTCTATGAAGGCCAAAAGGCTTTGAATGACGGTGTTTATGCTGTTAAAGATGGTAGCAAGAAAGCGAAGGATGGTTCAGGTCAATTAGCAGATGGATCTAAGAAAATGGCAGCAGGTATTCATGCTAGTCATAAGGGATCCAGTGAACTAAAGTCAGGAAGTCAAAATTTAGCCGATGCAAATCAAAAGCTTTATAGTAACTTTCAAAATGAAAGTCAAAAATTGAAGCAAAGTAAAGGAGAAATAAGTAAAAAAATTCAAAAAGAATTGGATGAACCGTTTAAGAATGTAGAAGGAAAATTAAATGAGCTAAGTGACGGGACGACAGCTTTAGCTACTGGTTCAGAAGAACTTCATGCAGGGATTCATAGTTTAAATCAAGTATTAATTCAAATGGAAGAAGACATTCTTTCGAT
>JASLJD010000020.1 GCA_030152625.1 Erysipelothrix sp. | reverse complement strand
AAGAAATGATTACTTCAGGTGTCCTTCTTGTGTTCATAACTGAAGCAATTTTAGAACGCAACAAACCTTTTGCTTTTTCAAGAGCTTCAAGACCCTTTTCGCGCTTGTCTTCATCTAAAAAACTTACATACAGGGTCGCATAAGAAAGGTCATTGCTCAATTCCACATCTGTCAATGTCGCAAATTCAAGATTAGGATCATTTAAGTCATGAATAATCACTTGAGCAAGCTCTTTCTTTAATAACGACTCAAAACGTTCTTTTTTGACCGTCATCTTTTCTACCTCTATTCTATTTCGATTTCAACTTCGCCATGAGATTCGATGATGTCGCCTTCTTTGATATCATTAAAGTTTTCAATGGTAATTCCACACTCAAAACCTTGAGCTACTTCACGGGCATCATCTTTAAAGCGTTTTAAACTGCCCATTTGGCCTTCATAAACAACAACCCCATCACGGATTAAACGAACACTGGAGTCACGGAGCATTTTACCATCTACGACCATACAGCCCGCAATGGTACCGATGCGCGATACTTTATAGAGTTCTCGAACCTCGGCTTGCCCATAAATAACTTCCTCATACTCCGGCTCTAAAAGACCCTTCATGGCCTTTCCATCGCCTCTAAGGCCTTGTAAATAACATTGTAGAGACGAATGTCAACGCCTTCTTCTTCGGCCATCTTACGCACAGCCATGCTTGGACGAACATTGAAGCCAATAATGATTGCATTGGATGCAGAGGCAAGCATGATATCATTTTCACTGATACCGCCCACACCAGCACGAATTACATTCACTCTAACTTCTCCATCACGAACATCAAGACGTTCAAGCGATGCTTTCATTGCTTCCGCTGAACCCTGAACATCTGCTTTCAAGACAACATTAACATCTTGAATATCACCGTCAGCAATTTGACGTGATAAATCATCCAGACTTAAAGCAGAACTTTGATTACGTTCTGTTTCAATACGGACTTCTTGACGTTTTCCTGCCAATTGACGAGCAGCTTTTTCATCTTCAAAAACCTTGAACAAATCGCCTGCAACAGGTACTTCTGAAAGACCAATAATCTCTACTGGCATTGAAGGTCCAGCTGTATCCAATTCATTCCCTTGATGATCGACCATTTTTCGAACTCGACCAAAGGTTGAACCAACAACAAGACTATCGCCTTGTTTGAGAGTACCTTTTTGCACTAGAAGGGTTGCAACTGGCCCGCGCCCCTTATCAAGTTTCGCTTCAATCACTGTTCCAACGGCAATACGATCAGGGTTTGCCTTCAATTCAAGCAATTCAGATGCAACAATTAAAGTTTCGATAAGTTCCTCAATACCTTGGCCTGTTTTGGCAGAAATTTGCACAAAGACCGTGTCACCACCCCAAGCTTCTGGGATAATATCCATTTCCGAAAATTCAGAATAAATGCGATCGATGTTGGCATCGCCCTTATCGATCTTGTTCACCGCAACAATCATAGGTACTTCTGCAGCCTTCGCATGATCGATGGCTTCTTTTGTTTGCGGCATGACGCCATCATCTGCTGCTACAACAATAACAACCAAGTCCGTTACTTGAGCACCCCGTGCACGCATTGCTGTGAAGGCTTCATGCCCTGGTGTGTCCAAGAAGGTTAATTTTTTATCGTTATAAGTAATTTGATAGGCTCCGATGTGCTGGGTGATCCCACCATGCTCGCCACCTACGACATTCGTTTGACGGATGGCATCAAGCGTACTTGTTTTCCCATGGTCAACATGCCCCATGATCGTGACAATCGCTGGACGCTCTTTCAAACTCTCTTCTGGATCGACAATATCATCTTCTAATGTGAACTCGTCGACTTCTTCCACTTTTTCTGCTTCGATATCATATTCTAAACAGACAAGTTCAACGGTTTCATCATCAAGCGCTGAATTAATGGTCACCATAACACCCATCATAAATAATAATTTAATGATATCAGCAGGTGTTTCTTCGATTTTCTCCGCAAGTTCTTTGACTGTAATACCTTCCGTATATTCAATCATGGTGATTGCTTTCTTGCTTTGACGACGCTTCTTATTATTTCCTTTATGTTGATCGCGTCGGTTATTCTTTGTGTTTTTTTTCTTACTCACTTATGCGTCACCCCTTTTTCTATCTAAATAAGTGAGCAAACGCTTAGAAAAGCCTTGATCGGTGATGCCTAAGACAACCCGATTGGCCTTTCCAATCGCTTGCGATATTTCATGCGATGTAAAAAGTGTTAAACAAATGATTCCTTTGCTTTCAGCTTTTCTTCTCACTTCACGTTGACGACGAGGTGAAGCATCCGTAGCAAGTATAATGATTTCGACTTGCTCTTTTGAGAAAGCTTCCCAAAAGACATCCCCACTCACAATTTTTCCCGCTCGTTGAGCAAGGCCGAGTGTTTGAAGAAAACGTTCTTTATTCAATTTTCGACATCAACTCTTCGTAAATTTCTTCAGGGATTTCACACCTCAAACTTCGATTTAAGGCACCTGTCTTCTTAGCTTTTTCAATGATTGCTTGCTTCTTTTGTAGATAAGCGCCACGACCATTCGCTCGATGACTTTCATCGAGAAAAACTTTTTTGTCGGGACTTAAAACAAGTCGAAACATGCTTTCTTTAGGAAGCATTTCACCTGTCACAACACATTTTCTAAGTGGTCTTTTCTTCGTCATGAAATCTACTCCTCTTCGTAAAATTCATCAAAGAGATCAAAATCAATTTCCTCATCATACCATTCGGACTCTTGCTCCGCTTGTTGACGTTCAATTTCTGCAAGTTCCTCTTCGGTATATTCAGGAACAATTTCATATTCTTTTTCTTTCAGAAGTTCCGCTGTATTCACCGGCTCGTAAAACTTCTTACGACGGCGACGACGGCGACGATTATTTTCTTCTTCTTGAGCTGAAGCATCTGCGATACTTTCAAACTTTGAAACATAGTCCGTACGCGGTTTGAAAACCTCTTCACGATGAATCACAATACCTTCATCTTCAAGCTCAACCGCTGGTGCAAAGTCAGGATCAATTTCCGGTTCTTTTTCCTCTTTGACTGTTTCTTCTTTTGACGCTTCAATTTCTTCTTTTTTATCCGGTTCGTCTTCTTTTTTCTCTTCAAGAACCTCTTGAGCATCTTCAAGTTGGAGCTCTTTAACAATTTCTTCTTTTTCTTCCTCGATTTTTTGCATGGTCTTTTGAAGACGGGCTTCGCGTTCTGCTTTTTCTTTTTGAAGTTCAGCTTCATACTCAGCCATCTTTGCCATGTAATCAATACCGGCTTCTTCCATTTCAGAAATCGATTTGATATCAATTCGTTGTTTGGTTAAACGAACTGCTAAACGCGCGTTTTTACCACGACGTCCAATCGCCAAGGATAATTGATCATCCTCAACAACAACAATCAAGCCTTTGTGCCATTCATTTGGAAATACGGCAATCACTTTCGCAGGCGCTAAAGCATTATGAACAAGCTCAATCATATTGTCGCTCCATTCAAAAATATCTACTTTTTCGCCACCTAATTCCTCAATCACCGCATGCACACGTGAACCACGTGGACCAATACATGCTCCAATTGGGTCAATATCTGGGTCATGGGAATAGACTGCCATCTTTGTCCGATCGCCTGCCTCGCGGGCAATCGCCTTAATTTCCACCTGACCATCATAAATTTCTGGCACCTCTGCCTCAAATAAACGTCGAACTAACATTGCATCTGCGCGTGAAACCAAAACCTGTGCTCCTTTCGTATCACGATTAACTTCTGTAATCACAACTTTTATCATCTGTCCTTCCACATAGCGCTCACCTTCGATTTGCGCTGACTGTGGCATCACGGCAAGAGAATTACCTAAATTGACAACGGCAAACTTTTCTTCAACCGATTCAATCATAGCGGTAATCATATCACCGAGCTGATCAATGTACTCATCATAAACTGCTTGCTTTTCAGCTTCGCGAATTTTTTGTTTAATCACATTTTTCGCAAGCATTGCTGCAGCACGACCAAATTTCTCAATGGGCTCTTCCACATAATAGTAATCACCGAGTTCATAATCGCCATCGAGGGTCGCTAATTCAACTTCGAGTTCATCATCAGTGACTTCTTCTACAATAAGATATTTACGATACAGAGTCATTTCCTCTGCATCTAAGACAACCTCAGTCATCGCATCTGGCACATCAACCTCTTTACGATAGGCCTTTTCAAGCGATTCCTTGATTGCCTCAATGACAATATCTCTTGAAACATTTCGGTCATCTTCAATCTCATAGATTGCAGAGACCACATTTTCTATATTCATTTGTCCAATACTCTCCTCACACTTTCACTGCTAAACGTAGCATCGCTACATTCTCTTTTTCAATTTGAATCGTCTTTTTACGGTGCATCACTTGATACTCTATTTCCAAAAGATCATCTTCAAAGGACAGCAAAGTCCCTTCAACATAATCCCCACCTTGCGTTGGATTGACAAACTTCAGCAAAACATATTGGCCAATGACCGATTCAATATCCGCTAAATCAATCTCTCGCTCAGCACCTGCCGAACTGACATCCAAAGAAATCGCATAATCAATCGCCTGCCCAAAGGCACGGCTCGCCTCAACACAAGTATCCAAATCCACAGGATCTTGGTTTTTATGCGCAATACGAAGCGCCATGAGATCACGATTTTCAAAACTGACATCCACAATCTCAAGGCCCATTTGATCGGCAATTTCTACAAACTTTCTTAAGTAACCCTCCATAATCGCTCCTTAATACAATAGATAAGGAGTGGCGAACCACTCCTAAAGTTTCCTATATCTTAATTATACATGAAAAAGTCAAAATATCAAAGCGAATCAAACAAGCTCATTTGATTACTTTCTTGAAGATGATCACTCACCTTGAGTTCATCCAACTTTTTCATCAAGGAAGCACTGACTCCGCCACGACGCATCATATCCTCTTTCGAAATGAACATTCGCTCATCGCGTGCCTTCACAATATTATGGGCAACCGCATTGCCCAGACCATCCACAACATTAAACGGCGGTAAAATGGCCTTATCATCATGAGGATCCAAGATGAATTCAGTTGCATCTGAATGCTCAAGACTGATTGGATTGATCCGATAACCACGATAATACATCTCTAGACTTACTTCAAGTGTATCGATGAGGTTTTTCTCTTTTTGGCTCACATCGCGTTTTGTTTCAAAGTTATTAAGACGATCTTGAATCGAATTGAGACGATGGGCTATTACCTGCGGCCCTGCAATCATTGTTTCAATTTCATAAGCATCGACCCGTAAGCTAAAGTAAACTGCATAATAAGCACGCGGATGGTAAACCTTAAACCAAGCAATTCGCACAGCCATCATGACATAAGCAGCTGCGTGCGCTTTCGGGAACATGTATTTAATCTTAAGACATGAGTCAATGTACCATTCAGGAACACCGTTTTCCTTCATCGCTTTAATCCATTCATCCCGTAAACCACGACCACGACGAACACTTTCCATAATATCGAAAGACATCTTGGGTTCCAAACCATATTGCATCAGACCAACCATGATATCATCACGACAACCAATCACTTCATCAAGAGTATAGCCGTCTTTGATTAAATTTTCAGCATTGTTGGCCCAAACATCCGTACCATGCGACAAGCCCGAAATACGCACAAGATCTGAGAATTTATTCGGTCTTGTTGCTTCAAGCATCCGACGAACAAAAGGCGTTCCAAACTCTGGCAATCCAAGCCCGCCTGTTTTCTCATGATACTTTCTTTCATCAACACCCAAGGCTTTCGGAGAGCTGAAAAGAGAAATGGTCGCTGGATCATTCATCGGTATTTTTCGAACATCGATACCCGTAATTTTCTCAAGCATTTTCATCGCTGTCGGATCCACATGCCCCAAGATATCCAATTTCAAGACATTATCTTCGATATCATGGAATTCATAATGTGTTGTATACCAAGATGATTCTGGATTGTTAGCAGGATATTGAATCGGGGTAAAATCATGAACATCCATATCGTTTGGAATAACAATAATCCCACCAGGATGCTGCCCAGAGGTTCGCTTTACCCCTTCTGCTCCTTGGGCTAGAAATTCATTCCAAGCCTTATTATTCGCTTCTTTTTGAATGCTTTCATGATAACCTAAAACATAACCATAAGCTGTCTTTGCAGCAACAGTCGAGATCGTTCCTGCTCGATAGACATAGTCTTCACCGAAAAGTTCTTTGGTGAAATCATGGGCGAACTCCTGATATTCACCTGAAAAGTTCAAGTCAATATCAGGCACTTTATCCCCTTCAAAACCTAGGAAAGTTTCAAATGGAATATCCTGACCTTCAGCAATCAAATCATGCTCGCATTGAGGACAAGTTTTGGCTTCAAGGTCATAACCGCTTGATACCTCACCATCCAAAAAGAATTCATGATAGTGACAGTTTGGACAAACATAATGCGGTTCAAGTGGATTCACCTCGGTAATTTCAGCCATCGTTGCGGCAAAACTGGATCCTACCGAGCCCCTTGACCCCACTAAATAACCATCTTTTAAAGACTTCTTCACTAAAAGATGAGAAATATAATATATAACCCCATAGCCATGCCCTAAGATCGATTTCATTTCACGATCCAAGCGTGCCTGGACAAGTTCTGGGAGCGGATCACCATAAAGTTTCTTCGCATTCGTATAGACAAGATCGGTCAGTTTTTCATCTGAGTTTTCTAAACTAGGCGTGAAAAGACGAGATTGAAGGGGGTAAACTTGATCGATCTCATCGAGCAATTTACGTGGGTTCTCAATGACATATTCATAAATTTTCGCCTCATCACCCAGATAAGCCATCGCTTCAAACATTTCATCCGTTGTACGGAAATGTTGATCTGGCGCCTCAAATGCAAGACGTTTTTCTTGATTAAAGATAAAGAGAGGATGACGTGTTCCACCAATCCCTTGCGAATGAATATACACATCACGAATCACTTTCTGATTCGGATGATTATAATGAACATTCCCCGTCGCAAGCACAGGAATCTTTAACTTCTCAGCCGTGTCAACAATCCGCTGAATGATGGCAAGCAACCTTTCTTCATCAGGAATCGATCCAAAGGCGATCTGTGGTCGATAAATATCCAAAGGCATAATTTCAATATAATCATAAAATGAAAGCACTTCTTCTAAAGCAGCATCCCCTTTGTTGGCTGCATACTCAAAAATTTCAGATTGTGTACAACCTGCACCGATCAATAAATGCTCACGATTTTCCTCCAAGACTTCACGAAGTATTCTCGGCTCGGCCATAAATTCTTCATTGCCCTTAGAAGTCTTTCCAAAAAAAGCCAAATACTCTGTATGAGACAAGGAAATGAGTTCATAAAGACGTTTCAGACCTTTTTGATTCTTGGCAATCACATTGACATGCTTGTTTCTCACCTTAGCAAAAGCTTTGTCATCGCTTAGATTCATAAGATCTTCAATGCTTTCAAAGTCTTTAAGCATCGGTTGACGAAGCATTTCTAAAAAGACCAAACTTAAGACTTCCGCATCATAATCCGCCCGGTGAGCGACTGTCTCATCATAGTTAATCTTTAGAAGCCGTGCAACACTGCCTAGGCGATACGAACGTCGATCACTGAACATTGCTCTTGCTAAATCCAAGGTGTCAATCACCGGATTCTCTAAAAGAGGACGGTTTAAGCGACGTAAGTTTTCTTGCAAGAAGTCAATATCAAAGCCAGCATTATGAGCGACAAGTGTATCATCCGCAATAAAGTCTAAAATCGCATCCATCGCTTCATCAATGTTTGGTGCATCCTGAACATCCTCTTCACTGATACTTGTCAGATCTTGAATAAATGCACTGATTTTAACCGGTGGTTTAACAAACATTTGCATTTTATCCACTGTTCGTCCGTTTTTAATGCGAACCGCTCCAAATTCAATGATGTGATCAAAGTGGGCTGAAAGCCCGGTTGTTTCCAAGTCAAAAACAACATAGTCTCCTTGATGAAGCGCTCGTTCATCAGGATTACGAACAATCATTAAATCCGAGTCAACCAAATTCATTTCAGAACCATAGGCAAGTTTGAAATCATGATCGGGATGCTTTTCCTGAAGCATTTGGAAATGACGATGGGCTTTAGGGAAGGCTTGCACAACAGCATGGTCTGTCAAAACCAAACCTGGATGTTTCCAAGCATAAGCTTGATCAAGATATTCTGAAATATCGCTCACACCATCCATCTCTGAACGATTGGTATGAAGATGAAATTCCACTCGTTTTTCTTCGGCATGATCTTCACGAAGGAAAAGAGGCTCAATTTCTTCGTGTTGATGAAGCTGAAAAACATAGTCTTTATCGTATCGATCATCGTATTTCATATCCCCATAAATTTGTACGGAGGATCCTTTTTTCATCGCAAAAGACAAATCATCAAGAAATTCTAAAGCCATGATAGCATCTTTTCCGTTATGAAGACCGTATTTAACCAAGTGCGATCCCGAACGAAGTTCTCGAATATCGAGCATGAAAACTTCGGCGCGAGTGCTTACTTTATCGCGTTCTGCTTTCAAAAGTTCTAATGGCACATAGTCATAATCCTTTTTAGGGTAACGGCGACGACGTCCATAGGAACGCTTTTTTTGCTTTTGATAAGGATAAGCTTGAACTTTAGGCTCTTGAGGTGCTGGCCTTTGACTTGCTGGGGGAGCCTTCATTTGAAGCTCTGTTTCGCATGGCTCATGTTTTTCTGTTTGTGCTGAAACCTCAAGATTAATCCCACATTGTTTCAAAGCATCCTCTAAGATAGGGATTTGTTTCTCAACGGCTTTTTGATGTTGATCATTCAAACAAAGTAAGCGAATATCACCATTGATAAAAAGAGCCACTTCTTGAATGGCATCCAGACGCTTTTTGCGCGCGCAATATGAAACATATTGTTCGAT
>JASLJD010000007.1 GCA_030152625.1 Erysipelothrix sp. | reverse complement strand
AGAATAGCTACAACAATTTCGCGAAGTCGATTTTTTTTCACGCTGCACACCTCCTATCGTCTTAATTCAATAATAACCGGCATGATCATCGGTCTTTTTCCGGTCTCTTTAAAAACATATTTAGAAATTCGTTTACGCGCTTCATTTCTTGTGTCAATATGGCGATATTGCTTCGCCTTGACATGTTCATTGATGGTATTCTCTAAAATTTTACCAACTTCACTCATGATATGTCGGGCATCTTTCAAGTAAATAACACCGCGAGATTGGACATCGGGTCCACCGATGACCTTCTTAGTTTTTTGATCAATCACAATCCCCACGATAATCGATCCATCTGTTCCTAAAATCTTACGATCTCTTAAAACTAAGCCACCTGCATCAAGGTTATCATGGCCATCAATAAGGACATCTTCTAACTTAAGACGATCACTCGCATGGCTGAAACGCCCTTTTTCAAAGCTCGCGATTTGACCATTATCAAGTGCAAAGGCACGATTACGACGTAAGCCCATTTCATTTGCAATTTCAACATTAGCCAAAAGCTCTTTATAGCTTCCTTTGATAGGAATAAAATGCTTCGGTTTTAAAAGAGCGAGCATCATACGAATATCTTCTTCGGATGCATGCATCGAACTGGCATCCAATTCCTCAACACGAACGCCTTCTTTGTAAAGTTCATTGATCACCTCTGAGGAAAGCTTTTCTGTTCCTGGGACCACAGGTGAGGCAATAACAAAGGTATCTTCTGGTCTTGCTTGGATAAGTTGATCTTCTCCAAGAGCAATCCGCCCCATTTTGCGGAAGACATTTGGACCAACATCCGAAACAATCACCACAACATTTTCATAATCGTTATGGAAATTCTTTGGGCTGAGTAACATGTTTTTAGGAATCGTAAAATAATTGAGTTTTTCAAGATGGTGCATTAAACGACGTTGTTTTTCTCCATAGAAATAGATTTTACGACGGTATCGTTTCGCCATCTCGATCACTTCAATTAAACGGTAAATGTTTTGTTCATAAAGGCTCACAATAATCCGTTTGTCTGTGTCCTCAAAAATCGGTTCAATCTGACGTTCAATTCGATGATCTGGCGCCGTAAAACCTTCCTGGCTTGCGGAAACCGATTCACTGAGCAAGAGGAAAACACCTTGCCTTCCTAAATCTGATATCGCGGCGATGTTTAAATCAAAGGCTTTTGATGAGGTGTTGAAGTCCATAATAAACTCTCCAGAGTGGACTAAATAGCCATGTTCTGACTGAATCGCTACTCCTACTGCATCGGGTATCGAATGCGTTAGAGAGAAAAAGCGAATTTGTCGATTAGCAATTTTAAAGTGACTATTGCGGCGATGACTGTGGATACTGTATTTTTTAATACCATGTTCTTTAAAAAGATCCTTAAGCATCGCTGCAACAAGGGGTGTCGTATAAATTGGGAAGTCCGCTTCCTCAATCAAGTAAGGCAAGGCACCCATGACATCGTCATGGCCGTGTGTAATGAAAATACCACGGACACGGTTTTTGTTTTTTAAAATATAGGAGAAATCTGGAATGATCGCTTGAACACCCAATTGTTCATTTTCAGGGTATTTCAAGCCAACGTCGAGAATATAAATTTCTTGATCGATTTCAAGAACAGACATGTTTCGACCGTTTTCATCCAAACCTCCCAATGCAAAATAACGTATTTTTTCCATAAAAAATAAAACTCCTTTATATCTATATTATAAATAAAAAAGCCAAGCAAAGGCTTGGCTTTCAAGCACACTAGCAAGCAAGCCGGCGAATGCTTTTCGAACGCATGCTCTCATCATCAACTTCAATGATGACGGCATTAAGCATCGCTTCGCCTTTCGCAAGCGTATAATGTGTTTTTTCTCCCTTAATTAATGCGGTGTATAATTCTTCAAAATCTCGACCTATAACTCCATCTTTCGGTCCCGTCATACCAACATCGGTGATGTAAGCGCATTGACCAATGATTTGCTCATCAGCCGTCTGTACATGGGTATGTGTCCCCACAACAGCATCCACTTCATTTTGATACATTCTTGCAAAAAAGATCGTCTCACTTGTTGATTCGGCATGAAAATCCACAAAATAATAATCAGCGTCAACCTCGTCCAGGACCTTATCCATATAAGGGTAAGGCTCATCTGCGACTCTATTCATAAAGGATACGCCATATAGATTCACAACACAAATCTTTCGCCCAGCTCGTTCAAAAACTTTGTAATAATTCCCAAAATCCAAGGGTTCTATATTCGCTGGAACAAGTAAATTTTCACATTCATCATAAGTGTCCATAATTTCTCTTTTTGCGAAAGTATGGTTTCCCATGGTGACACAATCGACACCTATCTCCATAAAATAACGATAAATGCGAGCGGTAATACCTTTCCCATGAGCGCTGTTTTCGCCATTCACAATGACAAAGTCAATCGCATTTTCTTCGACGATTTCCGGTAACTTTTCTCCCAGTATTTTTCTCCCGGGCTTACCAACAACATCACCCACAAATAAAATATTCATCTATTTTGCCAACTCCGAACTTCTAAATTCACGAATAACCGTTACCTTAATTTGACCAGGATAAGTCAATTCTTTCTCGATGTCCTCTCGAATTTCACGTGCAAGTTTGCTTGCTTCCAAATCATCAACTTTATCAGGGACAACCATGACTCTTAGTTCACGACCTGCAGAGATTGCAAAGGCCTTTTGAACACCTTCACGAGTAATCGCCATTGCTTCTAAGTCTTCAAGGCGTTGAATATAGCCTTCGAAACTCTCAACGCGAGCGCCTGGTCGGGCTGCACTGAGGGTATCTGCCGCTGCAACAAGCACGGCGATAACTGATTTCGGTTCCACATCGCCATGATGGGAAGCGATCGCATCGATGACCACGGGATGTTCTTGATGTTTTTTCGCTAAGCGAACTCCGAGCTCAACGTGGGTTCCTTCCATTTCAAAGTCGACAGCTTTACCGATATCATGTAGAAGTCCTGCTCTTTTTGCTAGGCGTTGATTTAGGCCCAATTCTGCGGCCATCATCCCTGCCAAATGAGCGACTTCAATACTGTGCTTAAGGACATTTTGTCCATAACTATAGCGATATTTTAAACGACCTAAAGTATTGACAAGTTCACGATTCATTTTACTTAATCCAAGATCGAATAAGGCATCTTGACCTGCTTTTCGCATTTCATGATGAACCTGCTTTTCAGCTTTTGATACGGCTTCTTCAATCCGTCCTGGTTGAATACGTCCATCACTGATCAAAGCTTCAATCGCAATTCTTCCAATTTCACGTCGGATAGGATTGAAACAAGATAAAGTGATGACTTCGGGTGTATCATCAATAATCAAATCCACACCGGTCAACTTTTCAAAAGCCCGAATGTTACGACCTTCCCGACCGATAACACGACCTTTCATGTCTTCGTTTGGCAAAGCCACAACTGTTGAGGTACGTAATTCGACTTCTTCTTGCGCATAACGTGAAATCGCTAAAGCAATAATGCTACGAGCAATATCTTCGGCTCTTTCATGCGCTAAGTCCTCTTGTTCGCGGACATAGGTTAAAACTTCTCGTTCCATTTTTTGCTCGACTTGAGCAAAAAGTTCGTTGCGTGCATCTTCTTGTGAAATCGATGCAATGCGTTCTAACTCTTTTAAATGTTCCTCAGTTTGAGCTTTTAATTTTTCTTCGGCTTTCTTCAATTTTTCTCGACTTGAACTAAGGTTTCGTTCCTTTTTTAAAAGTTCTTGATCCTTCGCCAAAATATTTTCATCACGAAGGTTTAAATTTTCTTCGCGTCTTTCAAGTTTTGAAGTTTTTTCATGAAGAACTTTCATTTCTTCTTGAACTTCCTTCTCTGCTTTCAATTTCAGTTCATAACTTTCTGTTTTGGCTTCTAAAATTGCTTGACGCACGATGTTTTCTGCTTCTTTCTCAGCGTCTTCTAAAGTCATTTGAGCCCGTTTTCGAGCACTGTTTAGACGTATTTTTCCAATAACGATCACCGCAATTATCGTTATAACAAAAACACTGAGACCGACTAAAATCAAGATGGAGAGATCATATGAACTATTTGACATTAAAAATCCCTCTACCTTTCAATTCATTTTGATCCAAATAGTAACCTAACATCTATATCATACTTGATTTTTCGATTTTAAACAAGAAAAAAAGAATGAAGAAGCCTTCATTCTTTTTTCGGTAAAATAATTTCTCTTATTTTTTCAGCTAATTCTTCCTTGATATCGGGATTTTCTTCCAAGAAAGTTTGCACGGCTGCTCTTCCTTGTCCGATACGGTGATCACCGTAAGAATACCACGATCCACTTTTATCAATTAAATCGTGCTCTACGGATAAGTCGATGATTTCACCAATTGAACTGATTCCTTTTCCGTAAATAATATCCAATTGAACTTGCTTAAACGGTGGGGCAACTTTGTTTTTCACAACGCGAATATTGGCTTTGTTCCCGACAATATCGCTGCCCTCTTTAATCTGCTGACCTCGTCGTATATCGACTCGAACAGAAGAATAAAATTTCAAAGCACGACCACCCGGTGTTGTCTCAGGATTTCCAAACATCACACCCACTTTTTCTCTCAATTGGTTGATGAAAATTGTTGTACATTCACTTCGATTCATGGCACCCGACAATTTCCGCATCGCTTTGGACATCATTCTTGCTTGCAGACCAACTTGCGCATCAATCATCTCGCCATCAAGTTCTGCCTGCGGAACTAAGGCGGCAACACTGTCTACAACCACCAAATCCACAGCTCCGCTTCGAACCAAGACATCCACAATCTCTAAAGCTTGCTCTCCACTGTCGGGTTGTGAGAGGATCAACTCGTCAATCTTGACACCCAAATTTTGAGCATAATAAGGATCAATGGCGTTTTCAGCATCAATAAAAGCTGCCTTTCCACCTTCTTTTTGAACCTCAGCGATAGCATGAAGAGCCAGCGTCGTCTTACCACTTGACTCCGGTCCAAATACTTCGATAATTCGTCCACGTGGATAGCCACCGATACCCAAAGCAGCATCTAAACTTAAAGATCCTGAACTGATCGCATCCACATCTACTGCGGAGCGATCACCAAGGACCATGATTGATTCTTTCCCAAATTGTTTTTGAATTTGTTTGAGTGCGGCTTCTAATTCTTTATCTTTTTTCTCTGCCATTGCTTCCTCCTCATATTAAAAAACTACATATCCTCAAATAAAAATGATCGACTTTGAATAAGGTATGATGCGCCACTGAGCATCGACATAATCGTTGAGAACCAAAGCATGATTGAGGCTACTGGGATATTGTACAATTCAAAGGGTAGATTATTCAATAAAATTAAGATAATGGTGATCATTTGTGAAGCTGTTTTAACTTTACCCAGATTCCCAGCAGACATCACCATCCCACGTTGTGCCAAAAGCATACGAACAGCATCCACGATCATATCCCGCCATATCATAATTAACACTGGAACAACTGGAATCCTTGAACGATAAGCAAAGAGAATAAACAAGGTGTTCACCAAAAGTTTATCTGCTATTGGATCTAAAAACTTCCCAAAGACCGTGATCATATCTCGGCTTCTTGCTAAATAGCCATCAAGAAAATCTGTAAAAGAAGCGATCGCAAATAAAACCAAGACCGCAATATCTTTATAAGATAAGATGACTGTGTCAATCGCAACATAATTCATATTAATATTGAATTGACTATATGGAAAAAGTTCCACTAAAACAATCACTGGAATTAAAATAATACGAAATAAAGTTAATTTGTTTGCGATATTCATTCTTCGCTCTCTCCTTCAACCAGTTCAAATTCAAGAACCATGCCGGAGACACTTTCTTGTGCTTCAGGTTCTAGTTCAAGTTCTTCTTCATTAAGAAAGATTTTATTCCCTTTCATGTAGCCAATATTCACAGATAATTTCTTACCATCTTTAGCTTCAATAATAACTTGAGCCTTATCCCCTGACTCATAAGTTCCTTGACTTGGACTTTCTAAAATTTTATCATCTTCACTGAAACGAACCCAAGCTCGATTATTGAAATCAAATTCAAAACTTAAGCTTTCATCTTCTTCCCAACCACTGATCAAATAATGATGTGGATCTTTCGCTTCAATGCTCAGTTCTTTCTTTTCTTCTTTGTCTTCTTCAGTCTTATCTTCTTCATCCTTATCTTCTTCCGTCTTGTCTTCTTCGTTTTGCTCTTCTTTAGGTGGAGCAACAACAACCGGCTCATCAATTGGATCACTTTCTTTCATGGCTGGATAAATCCATGTTTTAAAAGAAAAACCAAGGCCAAAGATAATGGCCACTGCCAAAAGGATTAAAGAAACACTTTTTAAATCAACTCGCGGTCCTTTCTTTTGTGGGACAGGACTTCGTTTAATGACTTTACGGCTTATTTCCTCTTTTTCTTGGAGCTTACTGACACTCAAAGAATCGGTGTATGCGACAATTGACGCATCCAATTCATCTCTGATTTCATCGAAATCTAAATCCAATGCGTTTGCATAGTAACGCACAAAATATGTTAAATAAGATAAATCATCACGAAAAAACTCAATATTGCCATCTTCGATTGCTTGAAGTTGAACTGTTGAGAGTTTTGTTTGACGACTCATGTCCTCAAGACTTAAGTTTAAAGATTCTCTGCGTTCTTTAAGTATTAATCCGATGTTTTCCACTCGTATTCACACCTTTTCTAATCTTTACTAATTATAACAAGAGCACCACATTATTACAATACAACAATCATCACATGATAAAAAATGAGAGGAACAAGTCCTCTCAACTGCATCGACACTCAATAAGCCATGTTCTGTTAGCGGTAATCATTTCTCTAAGCATCTTTGATGCTTCCGGCTTTAGTTTCATTTCACCTCGGCCAGTTCCCCTACCAATTTTGGGTTTCTCGCTTGTGGGGTTTACCCTCGTTCCACCCTTTCTATTTCTAGAAATCTCGTCTCTGTGGCACTTTTATAGTCTATTCCATAGGCCCAAGCCCTTAGGAAGATCGACAGCCGTTTTGGATGCCTCCAAACTTGGTCTTATGTTTTCGACCAACACAAACACTACAACCATCACAGGTTGTGCGAGCATGGACTTTCCTCTACAGGTCTTGCCTGCAGCGATTACCTTTCGTGTCAAAACTTTATTCGTATGTTTTCTTAAAAACAGCTTCCTCTAATCTGGAAACTCTTTTCAACAAATCAACATGATTAAAGGAAGGGTTTGCATCACTGGTTTCGGCCCGGCGACGCCCTTCATATTCTAAGAGTAAACGCTTTTGTTGATTCAATGCGTCTTCGTATTGATCAATTAATCGTTGTTGTTTTTCAATCAAATCTTCGAAATATTGATAATCTTCTAAAACCAAATCTAAAAATTGATCGACTTCAACGGCATTATATCCTTTGAAATCGACATGGAATTCCTTTTCATAAATTTCATCAATCGTTAACTTACGGGCCATTTTTTCACCTCTACAGGTTTATTATCTCAAATGTCCATTGCAAAATCAAGATAAGCTGTCTTTTTCTTGTGTGATATTTCGAAAGCTTTATAGTATAATGATGTTGGTGATTCAAATGATTCGCTATCCAGGAAGTAAAAAAACATATAAAGCTAAAAAACAACCCGGCATAACCAGTCGAAGAGGCATGAGCTTAGAAGAAGATATCAACCGTTCAAATGAATATTATCGCATGAAAGATCAGGCGGTCATCCATAAAAAACCAACCCCTGTTCAAATTGTGAATGTTGATTACCCTTCTAGAAACCGTGCCAAGATAACAGAGGCTTATTTTCGACAAGCCTCTACAACGGATTATCAAGGTGTTTATCGTGGTCATGCGCTTGATTTTGAGGCGAAAGAAACAAAAAACAAAACACTCTTTCCCCTTGCATCATTACACGATCACCAATATAATCATCTCAAAGCAGTGCACCGACACGGTGCCATTGCCTTTCTCATCATCCGCTTTAACAGCCATGATGAAGATTATTTAATTTTTGCCAAAGATTTGATAGATTATGTTGAGAATGAAGAATCACGTTCCTTACCGATTGAATGGATACGCAAGCACGGCCATTTAATTTCAGGAACGTTTCGTTTGCCTTGTGATTATTTAGAGATTGTTAATGAAAAGATAAAGGAGTAAGATTATGGCAAAGAAAAAGAAAGTAAATCAAAAGAAAAGTCCTTTAGAAAAACAACGGAGCTTTGCTAAAGTATTGATTGTGCTCGTTTCGATTGCTTTAATTGGCGCCTCAGGTTTTGCAGTCTATGCTGCTACGGTCATTCACAAAGCGCCAGAATTGTATGCAGAAGATTTTATCAGTCCAGAATCAACCAAGATTTATTCACGAAATAACACAGAGATTTATGATACCGGACTGAAAATCAGAGAAAATGTAAGCTATGAGGAACTCCCACAATCACTGATTGACGCTTTTGTAGCTGTTGAAGACTCACGCTTTTTCGAACACGGAGGCTTTGATGTTCCACGCTTTACCAAAGCGGCTATGGAAAACCTCTTTTCATCTTTGAAATCAGGAGGTATTCATTTTGGTCAAGGAGGATCAACCTTCACCATGCAACTAATTAAAAACACCCACTTTATGTACGAAAATCCAAGCACTGGAGAAGTCGTCTTACCTGAAGGCGGTGTTAAAGGCATCGATAGAAAAATCCAAGAAATTTATTTAGCCCGTAAAATGGAGCGTCAGCAAGTTCTCAGTAAAAAAGTTATTTTAGAACTTTACCTCAATATGATTAACTTTGGTGCTGGAAACAATATTTTGGGTATCCAAAACTCCGCTGAAGCTTACTTCGGAAAACCGGTTTCTGAACTCAACTTAGTTGAATCAGCTTTTCTCGCTGGAGTTATCAATGCACCCAGTGTCAATAACCCTTACTATTCTTTAAAAAATGCAACAAAAAGAACACATCAAGTACTGCATTTAATGAAACACCACGGCTATATAAGTAATAAGGAATACGAATTAGCGAAAGCCGTCCCACTTGAAAACCTTTTTGTCAGTGATGAAAACACCAATGTCAACAACCTTCCTTATCAGGCTTATATCGACGTTGTTATCAAAGAAGCAAAAGACTTAACCGGTCTTGACCCTACCGTAACACCCATGAAAATCTATACTGCCATGGACGAAAACATCCAATCAGGGATCGATAAGTTCCAACGACGCGAAATTGATTGGCTCGATCAAGGTGCTGAGACCAATCTACAAGTTGGATCAGCTGTCATTGATAATCAAAGTGGCGAAATCATCGGTGTTGTCGGTGGTTACGATTACAACGGTCGATTAATTCACAACCGTGCTCTTGAAAGTTACAACCAGCCTGGATCGGTCATTAAACCTGTTCTGGACTATGCGCTCGCCTTTGAATATCTTGGTTGGGCAACCAGTCATGTCTTAGTTGATGAGCCTTGGGTCTATCCTGGAACCGACTTCCTGGTAGGAAACTATGACGGCCGCTATTGGGGAGAAGTCACGATTATGGACGCTGTCGCCGATTCCAGAAACATTCCTGCTCTTAAATCTCTCCAGGAAGTGATCAATACGATCGGTCGAAGCGGTGTCATTGAATACATGAATCAAGTTGGTTTTTCAAAAGTAAATGAAGAAAACTTTGACTTAGGCTATGCCTTAGGTGGTTCAAGTTTTGTAGCCTCCCCTATTGAACTTGCAGGAGCTTACACCACGCTCATGAACGGTGGAAATTATACGCAACCCCATACCATCACACGCATTGAGTTTTCAGATGGTCGCGAACCGCTTGTTCCACAATACTCTTCGATCCCAGTCTTGTCTGATGCGGCTGCTTATCTTGCTTCCAGGACTATGAAGTATGCGGTCGAAGGTCCTTATCCTGGCTACCTTACAAGTATTCGTAAGCACTATCCTGTCTTCGGTAAAACCGGGACCAATCGTTGGGGTGAAGAAGGACCACAGCATGGGGCCGCCAAAAACTCTATGAAAGACCGCTTAATGATTGCGACAACAGATCAATTCAGTATGGCAACTTGGGTGGGCTTTGACAAAAAAACACCGGAAATGAAACCTTGGTTCAGTCCTCAAGAGGCACAATTCAACTTACCAGGAAAACTGAACAGCTATCTGCTTGATCTCTTAGAGCAAGAATATGGGGCCGGAAAAGATATTGAGCGTCCATCAGGTGTTGCCGATATCAAGCATATTGCCGGAACATTCCCTTATCAAAGCCCTATGAAAGATATGAACCCTAATTTGATTGCTAAAGGATTGATTAAAAAGGAGTTTCTCAATCTTGTGGAAGCCAAACCACAAAAACTAGAGAAGCTATCAGATCAAAAAATCAGCGTCAATCAGGCAGCCAATAAGTTGATCTTTGATATCGAAATGACAGCTTATCCTGATCCAAAACGCTTGAAAGTCGCCGACAATGCGCTCATCATGAAATATCCGGATGGCAAAACAACAAGCGGACGAAAAATTTATGATGACTCTTGGGTCTTTGGTGCCGTACGTTACAAATCTGAGTTGCGAGTCGATGGCAAACCTGTCAGTGAAGCGATGAGTGCTGAAAATAAA
>JASLJD010000108.1 GCA_030152625.1 Erysipelothrix sp. | reverse complement strand
GTGAACTTTTAGATGAAAAAGCTATTCGTGAAGAAAGTATGCTTGCCTTTATAGAAGAGCTTGAAGCCGCTGAAAAAGACTTAAAGCTTGTTGATTACAGCTCGATTGAAAAAGCATTGAGTGATTATCAAGCCATTGATTTCACAGAGATCGAAGAGGAGAGTCTAAACGATGTGCATGAACTTTTTGAAGAAGCTAAGGAACTTGTGAATAAGAAAGAGCGTTCTCAAAAGCGAATTGATGAGCAAGCTCAAGTATTGAATGAAGCGCTTGGCTCTTTGAAAAAGCTTGATCGTCAAGAGCTTGATCGTTTGATCGAAGAAGCAGAAACCATTGTGAAAGTCTTTTACGAAGAAACGAGCTATGAAGCGATGTTGCAAGTCTTAGAAGAAGCGAAAGCTTATCAAGGCCAAAATCAACAGGAGATTGATCGACTCGTTGAACAATTAACAAAAGCCATCGAATCTCTACAGGAATTAGAATTCTCAAGTCTTGAGGAATTGGTTGGATTTGCTCTCGAACTTAATAAGGACGATTACAGTGAAGCATCTTTTGCGAAAGTTCAATTAGCTTTAGAAGAAGCACTGATCTTACTTGAAAATCCAAATCAAGATGAAGAAAGCATCGCTCTTGCTTTAGAAAAGCTAGAAAATGCAATCAAAGAGCTTGATCCTAAAGAAACAGATGATGAAGTCGTCGATGAAGAAGACGGATCTGAAGATGATGAAGTCGTCGATGAAGAAGACGGATCTGAAGATGATGAAGTCGTCGATGAAGAAGACGGATCTGAAGATGATGAAGTCATTGATGGAGAAGACGGATCTGAAGATGATGAAGTCATTGATGGAGAAGATGGATCCGAAGATGATGAAATCACTGAAGGTAAAGACGTATCTGACAAAGGTGATGAAATCATTATCGAAAAAGAGGAATCTGAGCAAGATGATGAACTTCTTGCTAAAGATGGATCTAAGGATGTTGTTGAAGTCATTGATGGAAAAGATGCATCGAAAGAACAAGCTGAAAGTATTCAGGAAGATGCCCATAATAAGGAGGATCATTTAGTTGCGACGGGTCATTTCCCGATGACTTATGTTTTCGCCTTCTTAGCGCTCTTGTCTGGTGCTATCATGCAAATCTTTAAGAAAGATTAAGTGAAAAACAATAATCATTCGTTTTGATGAAAGAACTGTGTCCTTTTGGGTCGAAGACCCAAGAGCTTCACAGTTCTTTTTCTTTTGAAATAAATTGAAAGCCATTTCAAGAAGGGTTACAATAAGACTAAGAAGAGAGGGATGTTTGTGACTTATCTCAATGATTACTTAGAGCATCTTGTTCAGACGGGCGTCATACCGGGCGCTTCGTATAGTCTTGTTCGAAAAGATCATATCGAGAAAGGCTTTCTCGGTTTTTCACAACTGGAGCCTGAAAAGCGTGAAGTAAAGGGCGATACTATTTATGATTTGGCTTCTTTGACCAAAGTTGTGGCAACAAGCAGTCTTGTTTTAAAAGCGTTGGAAGACGGTTGCCTCACATTGGATATGCATTTAAAAGATCTGATTGTGGATTTTCCTTATGAAGATGTGACGATTGAGGATCTTCTTTGTCATCGTGCAGGCTATCCTGCTTCGATAGCAAATCGTTCACAATTCAAGGGACGGGAAGCGATTATTCAAGCGGCGATGAATCAAGAGCGCTTGTATCCTGCAGGAGAACGGATTCAATATTCGGATATTTCCTTTATTATTTTGGGGCATGTTTTGGAACTTCGTTATCAGAAGCGTTTGGATTTGCTTTTTGATGAGAAGTTTTTGATTCCAATGGGGATGCAAAGCACCTTTTTTAATCCTCCTAAAGGCGAAAATTATGCGGCGACAGAGAAGCGTTCTGGACGTCCGGATGATTTTCCCATGGTCCATGATGGCACAGCTTATGCGATGCAAGGTGTTGCTGGGCATGCGGGTTTATTTTCAAACATTGATGATTTGAGTGTTTTTGTGCAAATGCTTTTAAATGATGGACAGCATGAAGATCGGCAGATTCTCAGTCCACGTAGTATCGCTCTTTTAAGAGAACTTTATCATGATGATGGTGCTCGTCGTCGTACGCTTGCTTGGCAAGTCAATAAAGGGCGACGTTATTGTGATTTAGCAAGTGAAAGAGCCCTTTATCATACAGGTTTTACGGGGACTTCGATCTTGATTGATGACGATCAGGCCTTGATCCTTTTAACAAACGCGATTCATCCGGATGGGGATAAAGAACTTTTTGTAAAGGTACGCAAGCAAATACATAATATTGCGATGGCAAAATAAAGAAAGAGGGGATTGCATGCGGAGTACAATTATTATCGGACATGGTCATTTTGCAAGTGGTTTAGTTTCTGCGCTTGAAATGATCAGTGGCAAACAGAAAAGACTCTATGCATTGGATTGGACAGAGGATATGAGTCCGTATGTTTTAAAAGAACAGCTAAAAAAGCTTATTGAAAAAATCATTGGGGATTCAAGCGGGATCTTTATTTTTGTGGATATGAAAAATGCGACACCTTATCAAGTGGCGAAGAGCTGTATTGAAGAGTCTGATTGGACTTCAAAGCTTTTCTTAAGATCACAGGTTCATTTACCGATGCTTTTGGATTATCTTTACTTAGCGAATACTTTATCCAATGAGGAAGTTTATGAACAGATAAAGGAAAAGGCATCTTGACAATGCAAAAAGGACTTTCCATTTATTTTGATGATTTAGAAAGAGAAAAAGCTTATTTAAAAGAAGCAAGTGAGCTCGGCTATACTTGGCTTTTCACATCTTTTCATTTACCTGAAAAAGGCTCTTATCAAAAACGAAGAAAGGCAATACAGGATGTCTTAAGTTTCGCGAAAAAATATCAGTACCAAGTTATTGCGGATATTAATCGCAAAACTTTAGATGAGTTTTCAAGTTCGTTGACGGATTTATCCGTCTTTAAGGACTTGGCTGTGGATGTTCTTCGAATTGATTATGGCTTTACTTTGGAGGAAATGCTGCTTTTATCCCAAAATAAAGAGGGCTTGATGATCCAATTAAACGCCAGTACGCTTTCTAAGAAAGATTTTTTCAAACTGAAGAAAAAAGGCTTGAATTTGAAACAAGTGATGATGGGCCATAATTTTTATCCGCGCAAGGACAGTGGACTTACTTGGGAGCAGTTTCATGCGAAAAATGCGTTCTTTTCAGCTCAGGGTTTGCCTATCATGGCTTTTATTCCTTCCGATCAATATCATCGGGGGCCCATTTTTGAAGGCTTGCCCACGGTTGAAAAACAACGTAAGCAAGGTTTAAAACAGAATTATTTAGAAATGCTTTATGGCTCTGAAATTGATCTTGCGATGGTTTCTGAACCTTTGCTTTCAAAAGAGGACTTGGATTTAGGAAAAGATCTTGCAATTCCATTAGCGATTGAGTTTTTTCCTGGAGTGAGTGAAGAAGAAAAGCGGATTGTTTTATCGTCTGTGCATGTGAATCGTGAGGATTTTAATGGTCGACTCATTCGTTCGCAAACATCGCGTTCTTATGCGCAAAAAGGTCCCAAGATTGAAGCAAGAGCATCTGATTGCAAAAGAGAATTTGGCATGGTGACGATGGACAATGAAGCTTATCTTCGCTATTCTGGAGAGCTTCAGATTTGCTTAGAAAGTTTTGAAGCCGATCCGAGGGTGAATCTAATTGGGAAGATTGCTAAGGAAAGTTTTGCTTGGCTTCCTTTTATTCAGGCGGGTGCTCGCTTTGTCTTTTATGAAAAAGAGGTGTAATGGATTGTAATTGCAGACAGGACTTGCTAGACTAAAGATAGATTGATTGCTGCAATGCTGTATAGAGTGTAGACAGATAAAAGCACTTTGCATGGCCGCATACCATTATTCAAAAAGCAGCATCAAAGAGGCTGCTTTTTGATTTGCAGTGATCAATAAAAAAAGGGGGATATGAAAATGAGTCATCAAGACTTAGCACAAAACATTGTGCAATATCTAGGTGGAAAAGATAATATTGCTTCCATCACAAATTGTATGACGCGAGTACGTGTACGAGTGAAAGATCGTTCTCAACTACAAATACCTGAATTGAAAGCTACAGAAGGTGTCATGGGTGTTGTGGATGAGGAAACGATTCAAATTGTTGTCGGGCCTGGTACTGCCAAGAAGGTCGCCGATGAAATGGTTCAACGCTATGATCTTCGCAGTCAAAGCCAAAGTGATTGGCAAGAAAATAAAGAAGCGGTGAAATCAAAGCAAAAACAAGGTGGCGTGAAAGACTTCCTTGCAACCATTGCGAATATCTTTATTCCAATGATTCCAGCGATTATTGCTGCAGGTCTTTTCAATGGTTTTTCCAGTTTAATTGGTCAAATGATAGGAGCAGAAGAAGGCTTTTGGTATGTAATCCAAGTTGTCTTCAGTCTCATCGGTACCAGTTTCATGGGTTATTTTGCGATTTACACCGGAATCAATGCGGCGCATGAGTTTGGTGCCACACCAGCCTTAGGTGGTATGGTCGGTGCGATGAGTATTGCCGGACCGCTGATTGATCTTTCAACATACTTTGGTCTTTACAATGCTGATCAGCCGCTCGATTCAATTCTTACCACCGGTAAGGGTGGAATCATTGGGGTTATTGCCGGAGTTTGGCTTTTAGCGAAAATTGAAAATTGGGTTCGAGAGCGTGTTCCATCGGTCTTAGATCTTATCTTAACACCTGTTATTACCCTGTTTATCACATCGCTTATTTTTGCCTTGGGTATCATGCCGATTGCCGGTTTTGTTTCTGATAAACTGGTCGCTGTCTTGAATGTGATTATTAATTCAGACAATGCTGTGGTGAGTGTCATCTCAGGTTATATCTTGGCAGCTTTATTCTTGCCAATGGTCTTACTTGGTTTACACCACGGTCTTATTCCAATTTATGCCATTCAACTTGAACAACTTGGTGGTGTAACCTTGTTCCCAGTGCTTGCGATGGCAGGAGCAGGACAAGTTGGGGCAGCCATTGCGATTTATCGTAAGGCAAAACGTCAAGGTGATACACGCCTCCAGCAAATTATTGCCGGAGCCTTGCCAGCAGGTCTTCTCGGTGTTGGTGAGCCATTGATTTATGGTGTCACCTTACCACTTGGTAAACCATTTATTACCGCGGGATTGGGTTCAGGTATCGGTGGTGCCTATGTTCGTGCAATGGGTGTTTCCTCGGTTGCTTGGGGACCATCGGGTCTTGTGGCGATTCCATTGATGTCAACACCAAGCGGTATGCTTCATTTCTTCATTGGCCTTGTGCTTTCTTATATTGGTGGCTTTGTTTTCACCAATCTCTTCATGAGTGATGAAGATTTACTTATCGACTAAAAGATAGCAAGCAAGACCTTGTAGCTTAAGATTGAGCTACAAGGTCTTTTTTATCTTGAATTTGTACTTATCTTAAAGAGAAAATAACTTAGATACAATTTAAAATAATGTTTTCCTAAATTCAGATGTTTTTTTGATACATCAGTATAGAAAGCCTTACACACATCTAAAGGGTGAATAAAATATGAAAAAGTGGAAAGTATTTAAGTCAAGTCCTCAATCTTGTCTAAGTCAGTTAGTGCATCAGTTCTTGATCACTTTTTGGTTTCCTTAAAGAAACTGAGGTATTGCCTAGAACTTGATATCCATTCTTCATGAATCTCTATAAGAACGCAAGCTGGATGTATAAGCTTTCTAGCGTTTCACATCTTTTAACACCCGGGGGTTTACTTATGCACTGTTTGCCTTGTATTTGAAGTCGTAAAAGGATAGAGTCTATGATTTCTCCAATCTTAATCATGGAGTTTTGATTTGACTACAGTTCATCAAGCATCGCTTTTACAGTCGGGTGATAGCAATCATATTTAGCTAATTCTTATTTACGATCCAAATATGCATAGAATTTACCTCTCGTCTTATCTGAATAGATTGTGCGTTTAAAAGAAATCTGTCCTAAGACTGTAATGAGACTGCACGCTTTTGTCATCTTCTTTTCTAATATTTGAGTTTTTATACTCTGAATCTATTTTATCTACAAATTCGTCCTTATTTGAGCAATGTTTTCTATGATCTCAAGATAGTTATTAAGAGAATGTCGTTGAAAATGGCGTTTTGAAAGATTGTTAAGAACTTAATTAAAAGAATGGAAAGTGAATTTAAATAAATATGATTGATTAATTGTGATAAAATAAACATGAGTTTATCTTCGTTTCGTGTCTTTTGTCAGTCACATTATACAGAATGAACCTTTAGTCATGTTCCCAAACTTATTTACGCTATGGCAGTTCACGTAGTATGCTCTTTTAAGCGAACTTTACCATACATGTTTTATGGGGACTTCGATCTTATTGATAAAAATCAGGCTCTTGTCCATCCGGATGGGATAAAGAACTTTTTGTCAAGGGACACAAGCAAATACAGAATATTGCGATGGCAAAATAAAGAAAGTGGGGAGTCTGTGCGGAGTACAATGATGATTAGACATGGTCATTTTGCGCATGTTTAGTTTCTGGCTTGCAATGATCAGTGGTAAAGAGAACAGACTCTATGCATTGGATTGGACATTAAGGATTAACATGAAAGCGAATCTCAATTCAGCAATGTTATCGGAGTATATTTATTGATCAAGTCAATTCGACGATAGGGAAATACTTGAAGCACTCGCCTGTCAGAGCGATAAGGAGAAAAGATGAAAAATAAAGATGGTCGACTGAGTTTTTATTTCGTGATCGGTTTAAGCTTCATGCTTCTTTGGGCTTGTGATCACAAGAATCCAGAAACAGTTCAAAAACAGGAGCTTTCTTCTTTAAGCGAAAGCGATCAGAAAGTAAGGGAAGATGAGGATCTTGAAAAAGAAGCGAAAGATCAGAAAGAAAAGATAGAGAAGACTAAAAAAGAGAAAAAAAGCGAAGAAAAAATAAAGGACAGCCAAGAGAAAGTGAAGCAAGGCAGTACAGAAAAAAAAGCCAGTGTTGAAAAGAAGCAAAGCACTGAAAAGAAGCAAAGCACTGAAAAGCAAGCTGCTCCGACTCAGTCTAAAGATAAGATTGAGTATAAAGTGAGCCGTGAGAAGAAAGTTTTGGCTTTTAAAACGAAGCGTGTTGAGACGGACTCTTTATCAAAGGGAAGCGAGCAAGTGTCGCAAGAGGGAAAAGAAGGTTATCAGATCATTGAACATAAGGATAAGTATGTCAATGGTAAGAAAGTGTCTAGGAGCTCCACGATGCTTGATGAGCTTTCGCCTATCGATCATATTATTGCTGTTGGAACATCTGTGGAGGGTGCTTGGGATCATGCCTTGGCTTATTCTGTATTTGAAGATTGGAATCGCTATCGTTTAGAGAATGGTTTGGAGGTTCTTGTTTGGGATGATCAGATTGCGAAAATGGCCAAGATACGAGCGAAGGAGATTGTTACTTTGTATGATCATTTTCGACCAGATGGTACGTATTATGACAGTGTATTTGATGAAGTGGGCTACACTGTGTGTGGCTCAGGGGAAAATATTTCAAATATCTATACGACCGTCGAAGATGTTATGCTAGCATGGTCTCTATCAGGCTCGCATAATAACAACATGCTCGATGCTTATTCAAACTCAGCAGCTGTGGGCGTGTATCGTGATTTTGATGGAACTGTTTATTGGGTGCAAATTATTGCCGAGAAATGTTAAGCTTTCTGCTGGGTAGAAGAGGAACGAGTGAGAAAATGAAGAAAAGACATATTTTATTAGCTTTATTGCTTTTGCTGTCAGCATGCGGGCAAAAAGAAGAGAATTTACTTAATCTGGAAAAAATAGACAAGGTGCAAGAGACGGGCCCTCATCGATCGATTGATGAAGCGGAAGAGGATAAAGCTGAGGCGAAGAAAGAAGATCTGACAAAGAAGGATCAAGAGAAAGAAAAAAATAAAATAGAATCAAAAGATAAAGAAAAGCCAAGTAAAAAAGAAAAACCAAGCAAAAAATCATCGGATTTAGGCAAGGATGCTTCGACGAAAAAAAGTTCAGAGAAAGATGAAAAGATTAAAAAATCCGAAACAGAGAATAAAAATAATCCGACAGACAAAGAGCAAAAGAAAACAAGCCAAGCGAAGAAAACAAGTCAAGCGAAGAAAACAAGTCAAGCGAAGAAAACAAATCAACAAAAGAAAACAGATCAAGCAACACATAAAGAAGTAAAAAAAGAACAAAAAGCTCCTCAAAAAACAGAGGCTAAAAAGGGAAGCGATCCCGTTAAAAAGAAAGATAAAGTAGAGTACAAAACAATTAAAGAGAAGAAAATCCTTCCATTTTCGTTTGATGAAGATTACAACGACCATATGGTCAAGGGCAAGCGCCAAGTTGTCTTTGAAGGTGAAGATGGTTATGAAATTCTGGAGCATCGCGATAAATATGTGAATGGAAAGAAAATCGGCAGAGAAACCAAAGTGATTGAGAAAGTCTATCCTGTTGATGCCGTGATTGTCATTGGTAGTGGAAGAGCAGCGGGTATTCAAGAGGATTTAAGTAAAGAAGCTTTTCATCTTTTGAACAGCTATCGTCAAGAACAAGGTTTGGAGGCTTTATCATGGGACCCGATCTTTTATGAAGCCGCTAAAGTGAGAGCAAAGGAACTCCCGATCCGTTTTTCGCATACACGTCCCAATGGTCAAGATTGTTCTTCTGTTTTGCAAGATTTAAACAGCGACATGTATTTGACAGGTGAAAACATAGCTCATGGATACCTGAGTCCTCACGATGTCATGAATGGATGGAAAAATTCCGATGGTCATCGTGAAAACATGTTGAATCCTTATCATGCTAGAGTAGGAGTTGCTTTATATATTGATGAGAACTATCAGCATTACTGGGTTCAAATATTTGGTTAATGGATAAATCGAAAGGGAAAATCTTTAACTTAGCTTAAGAGGATAGCGATTGATTCAATTGAGACTAAGGATGGACAAAGTCCATCCTTTTTTCTTTATCACATATCTTTCTTATGCTTCAGAAGGAAATGTGCTAAACTTGTATTCAGAGGTGGTAGTGATGCAGAAGGAGAGAGCTTTTATTCAGCGCTATAGTAAGGGGAAGCGCTATCTTCTCGTTTTTGTTTTGATTTCATCATTCTTTTATAGTTTATTTGTTTTGATTAATCCTTTGATCCTTCAATTTACGATTGATGTGATTTTAGGGGGCCAAGCTCCGAAAACTTCTTTCGGTTTAAATATCGTGAATCTTTTTGCAGGTCTTGAAGGTTTGCGAAAGAATACTTGGTTGATGGGGGCAGGGATTGCGATTACGGCGATTTTAAGCGGACTGTTTCTTTTTGTGAGAAACTATGCTGCCGGTGTTTATGCCGAGTCAACGATCGAAGCTTTACGAAAAGATCTCTATGATCATATTCAAAAGCTCCCGTTTTCATTTCATAATAATGTACGGACGGGGGATTTGATTCAAAGAGCAAGCAGTGATATTGATTTGATTAATAATTTCTTGTCGGTTCAAATCAGAGAACTCTTGTACTCTCTTTTAACCACAATCCTTGCATTTATTGTTTTGTTTCGCATTAATCTTAAATTGAGTTTTTTATCCATGCTAACTTTTCCAATTATTTTTTATTATGCTTATATTTTCTTTAAGAAGATGCAAGCCAAATTCAGGGAAAGTGATGAAGCCGAAGCCAGTTTGAGTGCGATGTTTCAAGAGTCACTTGATGGTGTGCGAGTAGTTAAAGCTTTCAACAATGAACAATTAACGCTTGAAAAATTTGAAGCAGCGAATAAAATTTATCGCGACAAGACCATTGATATGATTCGAACGATGGGATTTTATTGGGGATCATCTGATTTCATCATTCTCTTTCAAATTTTCCTTGTGGTCATGGGTTCGAT
>JASLJD010000059.1 GCA_030152625.1 Erysipelothrix sp. | reverse complement strand
AATTGCACATTTGAAGTTAAGTGATGATGATTCCGATGCACTTTTTGAGTGGTTCAGTGACGAGGAAATTATATTAAGTGATGATGACGATGATTTTGATGAACTTGATTCGGACATCGATGATGAGGATTTGTTTCTTGATGAGGAAGAAGAATCTTATTTAGGCGAAGATGGTGAGACGCCTTTCGATGATTCGAAAAATAAAGTCGATTTAGACTCTTATGTCAATGAATTGACGAGTGCCGACTTAGTCAGTGTTAACGATCCAGTTAAAATGTATTTAAAAGAGATTGGTCGAGTGAACTTACTGGATGCTGAAGATGAGCCAGAAATAGCTCGTCGTTACCAAGAAGGCTTGCAAGCTAAAAGATTGTTGAATGATGTTTATCGTGATCAATTTGAATCAGAAATTGAAGATGAAGATTTGGATGAAAAATTTGAAGCCGATGAGTTATTTAACCTTTTAAAAGAGCATTTTAAAGACGATGAAGATAATCTTCTCTATGTTCAAAATTGTATTGATACCTATTATGATGGTATGGCTGCACGTCAAATCCTCATTTCTGCTAACTTGCGCTTGGTTGTATCGATTGCGAAAAAATATGTAGGAAGAGGAATGTTATTCCTTGACCTTATTCAGGAAGGAAACATGGGCCTGGTCAAGGCTGTGGAAAAATTTGATTATACGAAAGGTTTCAAATTCTCTACTTATGCTACATGGTGGATTCGTCAAGCAATTACAAGAGCGATTGCCGACCAAGCTCGAACAATCCGTATTCCTGTACACATGGTAGAGACGATTAACAAGTTGACAAGAATTCAACGTTCATTGGTTCAAGAATTAGGACGAGAACCAACAGCTGAGGAAATCTCTAAAGCGGCCGAGATGGATAATATGCCTCCAGAAAGAGTGCGAGAAATTCAAAAAATTGCTTTGGATCCTGTTTCATTGGAAACACCGATTGGTGAAGAAGATGATTCCTATCTTGGAGATTTTATTGAGGATCAAGAAGCACTTTCTCCTAATGATTATGCCAACAATCAGCTTCTCAAAGAGGAAATCGATCGCGTTTTAGAAGGCTTAACAGAACGTGAAGCGAAGGTCCTAAAACTACGCTTTGGGCTCGAAGATGGTCGGACCCGAACCCTTGAAGAAGTTGGAAAAGAGTTTGATGTAACACGAGAGAGAATCCGTCAAATCGAAGCGAAAGCATTAAGAAAGCTCAAACATCCTACTCGATCAAAACGTTTACGTGATTTTATCGAACAGCAGTAATCTGAAGATGAAACGTTTACAAGCCATCGGTGAATTCGTCCCCGATGGCTCTGTTTTGGTTGATGTTGGTACCGACCATGCTTATTTGATCGTGGATTTACTTCTTAAGGGAAAAATCCCTTATGCTTATGGTATCGATATCAATGAAAAACCCCTATCTTATGCACGTAAACATGTCGAAGATTTTGGATTAGAAAAACAAGTTGAGCTAATCTTAGCAGATGGATTGAAGAATTTTAAAAAAGAAGCCGATGTTTTTGTTATCGCTGGTTTGGGTGGTGAAACGATCATCGATATTATTGATGGCTATTGTTTCAATGAAAATCAGCGAATTATTATTCAGGCCAACACGAAATGGACCGAAGTGCGAAAAGCTATGATGAAAAAAGGTTTTCGTATTATCGATGAAAATTTTCTTATCGAACGATCGATCCCTGCTTTAATCATCGCTTATGAACAAGGTGAAGAAAAACTCGATGAAAAAGACTTTGTTTTAGGGCCCATATTAAGTAAAAAAGAAAACAATGAATACCATCAATATCTTCAAGAACGATATGATCACCTCAAGGAAATTCATCATTTTAAGGAAGCACTTCATAAAGAATTTTTGATGATTGAAGCATTTTTGAAACAAAAGGAGGGATAAAATGAAGGAACTTACTCTAAATTGGATTGAAAATTTAAAGTTCAAGGATTTAAGCAAAGTTCAAAAAGCTGTTTTAGAAAATTATGATAACTACCATGATATGATGGTTCAGTCTGCTACAGGTACGGGAAAAACACATGCTTATTTGTTCGCAATTACTGAATTAATTGATCCAAGTCTGAATGAAACACAAGCTTTGATTTTAGCACCAACACGGGAGTTAGCGATGCAAATTCGTGACTTCGCACTCGAAATGCAAGAGGTCGATGAGCGAATTCAAGTTAAGCTTGCTATTGGAGGACAGGATAATAAACGACTTGCCGAAGATCTCGCCAGCAATGCCCATATAGTTGTCGCAACGCCTGGAAAGATGAAAGATGTCATCTCTTGGTCCGGGCTCCGTTTAGACCTTATTCGTCTTTGTGTTATCGATGAAGTTGACATGATGCTTGATTATGGTTTCATGGGGGACATTGATTGGATTGTTTCACACCTTCAAGATGAAACCAAACTCTTTACTTTCAGTGCAACGATTCCGAAAGGCTTACAAAATTTCATGCAAAAATATTTGAAGGCTGCAGGAAAAATTGTGATTGAAACAGATGAAGCGACAGAACCACGCATCGAACACAATCTAATCAATCATCGCCACCGAAATACACAAAGGATGCTTTTGGATCTATTAGATATCATTCAACCAATGCTCGCTTTGATTTTTGAGAACACCATTGAAGATGTCGAAAGCACAGCTGAATTCTTGCGGGAGAATGGCATTCCTGCTCTTGTCTTACATGGCGATATGGATACAAGAAGTCGAAAACAAGTTCTAAGAGAGTTGGAAAATGCTGAGGTTCAGTATTTGGTTGCGAGTGATTTAGCAGCTCGTGGTATTGATTTACCGGAAGTCTCGCATGTTATTAATATGGCATTGCCAAGTCATGATTTGGACTTTTATTTACATCGAGTTGGACGAACGGGTAGAATGGGACAAAAAGGCTATGCTTTCAGTTTTATTTCACGCGATGACAGCAAAGCTATTGCTAGCTTAGAAGAAAAAGGTCTTGACTTTCAATATCTTAAGATGGAACAAGGCGTTTTGAAACCGGCTGAATCCGTCAAAAAGAAAAAGAAGATTCCTAAGAAAGAGGAATACGATCCGGAAATAGGTAAAATATTGTATCGAAAAAATGAGAAAGTGAAGCCAGGTTATCGAAAAAAGAAACAACAACAAATACAACGGGTTAAAAAACAAAGACGTAAACAAGCAGAACGTCAAGCAAGACGCAAGAAACGATCCAAGCGCTAAAGGGGGCTAGCTTTTTATGCAACCACTTCGACAAAGAAGAAAAACAAGTGATTATGAAGGAAGCAGTGACCATCTTCGAAAACAACACGACATTCGAAAAATGGTCCAAATTCGCTTGCAAATTTTTATCGTGATTTTAATTCTTTTAGCGGGGAGTTTAATTTATCGACTTTATCAAATTCAAATTGTCGAGCACGATCACTTCATGACACTTTTAGAGAATGCACAAATACCTAATTTCACCGTTGATACCATGCGTGGCGAATTTTTTGATCGAAACGGAGAGGTTTTAGTCTCCAATAAACCAGTTAACTCGATTGTTTATTACCCTGAGAAAACAAAAGAAAAAACTTGGGATTTAGCGCTTCGATTTGTTGAACACTTTGAGGTCGAAGAAGATCTCAAAAAAGAAGATCTGATCAATCTCTGGCTTTTAAAAAACAAACAGGGCGAAGACTTAATTACTGATGATGAAATGAAAGCATTTTATGATCAAAAAATCAGTCAAAAAGAGCTGGATAAGATGAAGCGTGATCGAATTACGGAAGATATGCTTCGAAGTTTAAGCACAGAAGAACGTAAGGCATTTAAAATATATTATGCAATGGAAAGTGCCAGCTTATCTGAAGCTGCGACGATTTTAGAGAATGCTAGTGTCGAGGAAATTGCTTATCTATCAGAACACAGCGATCTTTTCCCCGGTTTCTCTTTTATGACATCATGGGATCGTGAATATCATAAAGATTTGGGCTTGAAAAGCTTAATTGGATCGGTTTCAGACATCCCAGCTGAAAAATTGGATCATTATCTTGCTTTGGGATATCAAAGAAATGATAAAGCCGGAAGTTATGGCTTAGAATATCAATACGAAGAGCTTTTAAGTGGTATTAAAAGCGAATATCAACACAAAGATTTGAAATTGGAAAAAGAAGGTAAAAAAGGCTACGATCTACAATTAGCCATCGATGCTGACTTACAGAAATATGTTGAAAAGGCTTTGGAAGATACAATCGAACGCCATCATAAGGAACCCCGTCGAAAACCGATGAAGGCGATGCACATGGTGGTTAGCGATCCGAATACTGGCGATATTTTAGCCATTGCTGCTATCAATCGTGATGATAAAGGAAAATATTACAACGACCCGCAAGCGGTTTTGCTGAACGCTTTCCCAATGGGATCGACAGTTAAAGGGGCGACCGTTTATATGGGGCTTGATCAAGAAGTGATGAAACCTGGAGAAATCATCAACGATGCGCCCATGCATATTAGTGGGACCCCACCTCGTCATTCCTATCGTAACTTAGGACCAGTCGATGATGTTTCTTCTTTACAGTTATCAAGCAATATCTACATGTTTCATATCGCAATTCGCTTAGGTGGGAGTCGATATATCCCCAATGGTCCCTTAAATTTCCCCAATCCAGAAGAAACCTATGCTTTAATGAGAAACTATTATAGTCAATTTGGACTGGGGGTCGAAACACAAATCGACTTTCCAAGGGAAGCACTTGGT